>JBEIDZ010000115.1:0-7767 GCA_040383215.1 Paracoccaceae bacterium
CGGCGGATCTGGTCGGGCGTCAGGTCATGGGCGCGCCAGTCGCAGGCCTCCATCAGGCGGCGGGAATGGGGGTCCTGATCCTCAAAGGCGATGGCGGCGGGCGGGGCGCAGGCGGGTTCGCCGTCGTACAGGTCCCAGTGGCGGCGGCGGGCGACGAAGGGGTCATGCGGGTGGGTGAAGCTGACGGTCAGGCACCAGGGGCGCGGATCGGCGCCGCGGGCGAGGTCATAGAGCTTCTGCACCGCGACAAAGGCGACCTCGTCATCATATTCGAGCTGGTTGGTGATCTCGGCCACGCCGGCGCCGGTGACCGAGCCGAGGTTGTGATACCACCAGTCGATGCGTTCGCCGGGTCTGGTCCAGTCGGGGGTCCAGCCGAAATCGGCCGGATAGATGTCGGTCGTGAGCCGCGATTCGAACCCGTGAAGCTGGTCGGGGCCGACGAAATGCATCTTGCCGGCCAGCGCGGTCTGGTAGCCCGCGCGGCGCAGGTGATGGGCAAAGGTGGGGATGTCGGCGGCAAATTCGGCGGCATTGTCATAGACGCCGGTCCGGTGCGGGAGCCGGCCCGACATGATCGCCGCGCGGGCGGGGGCGCAAAGCGGCGAGGGGGTATAGGCCTGCGCGAAGCGGACCGAGCGCGCGGCGAGCGCGGCCAGATGCGGCGTGCGCAGGAAGGGGGCGGGACCGTCGGGAAAGAGGGTGCCGGTGAGCTGGTCCACCATGATGACAAGGATGTTGGGCGGGGTCGGCATGGGGGCACCTGTCGCTGTGGCCTGGCCCCGTGATGGGGCGTCAGACGGCGGCTGTCTGGCGCGAACGCGACCTCTGCGCGGCGCGGGCGGGATGGGGGGAATGCCGGAAGACTGGTCAGGGGGACGAACGCCGGCTATGGATTAGCATATGACTGGCAGGTCCGGGTCTCAGGCAAATGCGTGGTTGTGATCAGACCGTGCCGCAGTTCCGACTTGGCTACTTGCCGTCGCTGACTGCAATCGTTTCAAGGGATCGGACGGGGGCACTGAGATCACGTGTGTCAGAGGTCTGACCGGACAGGTCCCTGTCCTGCAGAAGGTCTAGATTGACCGATAACCGTAAAGTATCCCGGATGTCCGAAGATGGCCTGCCCTTTCCAGCATATGTCCCCTTTCTTTCGGACGAGAATGCACCATGACGAACAAGACACCTGACCCGAGGGTGCGCGATGAGGTATGGCGATTTATGCGCGACGATCTGATCCCCGATGCTTTCGAAGCATGGCTTTATGCAGGGGATGAGGCTGAAAAGACTCTCGGAGAAAGAGGATTCCTTGAAGCAATCTCAATTAACTATTCGAATCCCAGACAGGTTGCCGACTTCAAGGCCTATCTGAGACGTATATTGAGGCCACCCTTTGCCTGCGACTGCCATCTGCAACCCGATGTCGGTTCCGTGATGCTCGGTCGCTGGTCATCCCAGAGACTCGAAGCCGTTGAGCGTGAGATTGGTGCCATCTGGTGGCTTCACCGAATGAAATGCACGGTGTGTGGCACGATCTGGAAGCTCGCAGCGGAAGAGCGCATCTATGATGTCTGGTTGCTCTGGCGCGATTCTTTTCCGTGGCCACCTGAAATCTTGACATATCATGGCCTTCTAATGGCTGCAAAATATTCAGGTGTTTCAGTCCACTACCTCGACCCGGGTGAATCGATAGAGATACCTGCAGCGATCCAAAGCCTTGCCGAAGAAACCCCGGGATTGGCCTGCTCTGCGATTGCGGCGCTTCTTCCTGTTGATGAGGAAATCGTCAGACGGCACGCGCGTGATGTGGCTTTGCGCCATCAACTTCAAATCGACTTGAATGCCTAGCCCGTTTGGGACGATGCGGGAAGAACTTACCCGCGCAAAGAAGTATCATCAGCAAAGAATTTAGCTTTCAGGGCGACCCCCTCACCTCTTGCGCAGATACCCGCCGTCGACGACGAGTTCGGTGCCGGTGATGAAGCTCGCGGCGGGGGAGAGGAGGAAGGCGATGGCCTCGGCCACTTCCTCGGGGCGGGCCATGCGGCCGGTCATGTGGGCGGCGGCGGCCTGGGCGCGGATCGCGGCCTCCTGCGGGTTGCCGGCCAGCGCACGGTCGGTGAAGGGGGTGTCGACCCAGCCGGGGCTGACCGCGTTGACGCGCACGCCGCGGGCGGCGAATTCGCCCGAGGCGCCGCGCATCAGGCCAAGGACCGCGCCCTTGGCGGTGTGGTAGGCGACCGATCCATCGGTGCCGAGATGGGCCGAGACCGACCCCATGAGCACCACGGCGCTGCCGGGGCCGAGATGGGGGCTTGCGTGTTTCATCGCGAGCATGGAGCCCGTGGCGCTGGTGCGCAGGACGCGGCGCCAGTCGTCCCAGGTCATGTCGGTCACGCGGCCCGCGGCATGGGCGCCGGCAATGCAGGCCAACCCGTCAAGCGGGCCGGTGTCGGCAAGGGCGCGGGCGACGGCGTCTTCGTCCAGCAGGTCGAGGATGTGAGAGGCATCGGCCCCCGGCGCGGGTGCAAGGTCGAGCGAGATGGCGCGGTGGCCGTCCTGTTGCAGGCGGCGGATGGTGGCCGCGCCCATGGCGCCGGCCCCGCCGGTGACGAGATAGGTCCCCATCAGTGCACCCGCATCAGCCCGCCGTCGACGAACAAGGTCGTGGCGGTGACAAAGGAGGCGGCGGGCGAGGCGAGCCAGAGGATGGCGGCGGCGATTTCCTCGGGCTGGGCCATGCGGCCGAGAAGGTGCGCGGCGGTGGCCTGGGCGCGCAGGGCGCCGGGGTCGGCGGCAAGCGCCAGGCCTTCGCGGGTGAAGCCGGCCTCGACCCAGCCGGGGGCGACGGCGGTGACGCGGATGCCCTGGGCTGCCACCTCGCCCGCGAGCGCCCAGGCGAAGCTTTCGACGGCGGCCTTGGTCGTGACATAAGCGGGGTAGTCGGGCGTCGCGACATGCCCCGCGATCGAGGCCATGCAGACGATGGCGGGGTTGTCGGCCCCGGCCATGAGCGGGATCGCGTTCTGGGCGCAGAGGAACATGTGGCCCACGTTGACATCGAGCATACGGTCCCAGTCGGTCATTGCCATGTCGGCCACGGGGGCGCGGTGGTTGATGCCGGCGATGCACGCCAGCGCATCGATCCGGCCGAAGCGGTCGGCGGCGGCGGCAAAGGCAGCGGCGACGGCGGGGGGAGAGGCGAGGTCGGTGGTGAGGACCAGCGCCTCGGCCCCCGGGGGCACGGGGGCGGGCTGGCGGTCGAGCAGGACGAGCGCATGGCCGGCGGTGGCAAAGGCGCGGGCGGTGGCGGCGCCGATGTCGCCCGCGGCCCCGGTGATGGCGGCGACGCGCATCAGGTTGCGCGGCTCCCGGAGAAGCGGTGCACGATCATCGACAGGATGATGACGATGCCGAAAATGAATTCGGTCCAGTAATTGGCGAAACCGGCGCCGATTGCGCCGGGCTTGATCAGGGCGATGGTCATGGCGCCGAACATCGCCCCGATGATGGTGCCGACGCCGCCCCAGACCGGCGTGCCGCCGACAAAGATCGCGGCGAGCACGGGCAAAAGGTAGCCCGTGCCCGAGGTCGGGAACCAGACCATGTTGGCGGACTGCACGATGATGACGCCCGAGAGCGCGCCGGCCACGCCCGAGACGACGAAGACGCCGACGCGGATCGCCTCGACATTGATGCCCATCTGGCGGGCGGAGTTGGGATTGTCGCCCACCATCTGCACCCGGATGCCGAAGCGGTGATGGCGGAAGAGCACATACATCAGCGCGACCCAGACCAGCGAGATGATGAAGTGGTTGGGCACCTGGAGGCCGAACACATTCCATTTGCCGACGAAGAAGAGGTTGCCGGTCGTGCCGACGGCATCGCGGAATTCGAGGTTGTTGCCCTGGGCGAGGAAGTTGACGATGCCCACGATGAAAAAGCCGAGGCCGAGCGTGGCGACGAGCGAGGATATCCTGCCATAGACGACGATGGCGCCGACGCAGGCGCCGAGAACCGCGCCAAGCACCAGCGTGATGAGCGCGGCCGGGAGGAGCGGAATGCCCCAGATCAGCAGCGACATGAATATCCCGCCGCTGGCGCCGATCACGGCGGGGAAGGAGAGGTCGATTTCGCCCGCGGTGATGACGAAGACGAGCGCGGTGGCGAGGATGATCGAGGGCGGGACCGAGAAGAGGTAGGAGCCGTAGAGGCCCGGATTGGTGAAGAGTGGCCAGTTCCAGGAGGCGAAGAAGGCCCAGACCGCGAAGAAGGCGATGGCGGAATTGATCGCCCGGCCATTGGTGGCATAGAAGCTGCGGGCGGCGCTTTGTTCGCTCCGGCTGTCGATCGGGGGGGTTCTGGTGGCGGTGTCGGTCATCGCTTGGCCCCTTCTCAGGCGGTTTCGCGCAAGGTCGCGGTGTCGGCCTGACCGGTTTCGGCCAGGTCGTGCATCATCCGGATCAGGTGGTCGGCGCCGGTGAAGGCGGATTTGGGGCCTTCGAACGCCTCGCGCCCGCGGTCGATCACGAAGAAGCGGTCCGAGATGTCCCAGACGTGGTAGATGTTGTGGCCGATGAAGATCACGGTCCGGCCCGAGGCCTTGACCGCCGCGACGAAGCGGAAGACCTTCTGCGTTTCGGTCAGCGAAAGCGCGGTCGTGGGTTCGTCGAGCACGATCACATCGGCCTTGTTGTAGAGCGCGCGTGCGATGGCGACCCCCTGGCGTTCCCCGCCCGAGAGGTTGCCGACGATCGAATCGGGGTTGAAGACCTTGGAGGTGAAGCCGATCTCGCGCATCAGGCGGTCGGCTTCCTCGTGCTGGCGCTTCATGTCGACAAGGCCGAGCGCGTTGGTGATCTCGCGCCCCATGAAGATGTTGGTGACGATGGTGTGCTGGGGTGCGAGCGCGCGGTCCTGGAACACCGTTTCGATCCCGGAATTGCGGGCGGCGAGCGGGTTCCAGGGGTCGCGGCGGAGGCCCTTGACCCAGATTTCGCCCGAGGTCGGTGCGTGGACCCCGGCGAGCGTCTTGACGAGCGTGGACTTGCCCGCGCCGTTGTCGCCGAGAAGGCCGAGCACCTCGCCCTTGCCGACGGTCATGGTGACGCCGGTCAGCGCCTCGACGCTGCCGAAGCGTTTGACGATGTTCCTGAGCGCGATGATCGGCGGCTCTTCGGCCATGGCTGCCCCCCCGGTCTTGCGGGGGGCCGGGCGGTTGGTCCGCCCGGCCCCGGTCTTTCAGTACCGGTCTTTCAGTGCCGGGCGATCAGCGGAAGCCCGCGTTGGCCAGTTCGGCCACGGCGCCGACGTTGTTGGCGGTGACAAAGCCCGAGCCGGTGTCGATGTTGAGCGGCGCGAGGTCATAGACGAGCTGCTGGCAGAGCGACAGCACGGGCATGTAGCCCTGCAGGTAGGGCTGCTGGTCGGCGGTCACGAGCATGTGGCCGCTTTCGAGCGATTCCTTGACGCCCTGGCCGATGTCGAAGCCGACGCCGATGATGCTGCCCGGTTCGACGCCCATCGAGTCCATGAAGACGGGCGCGGCCGAGACCCAGGGCCCGCCGGGATAGCCGATGAGCTTGGTCCCCGGGTTCGAGAGCACCGCCGAGGTCAGCACCGGCAGTTGCAGCATCTGGTCGGCCGAGGCGCCTTCGGCCTCCTGCAGCTTGATCACCGTCATGCCGAATTCCTCGAGCGCGTCGGCAAGGCCAAGCTCGCGCTGTGCGCGGTTGCCCGCTTCCCAGCGCGACATGACGATGGCGGTATCGCCAGCCTTGAGCCGGTCGCCGGCAAGCCGGAGCGCCTCGGCGGCGAGCGCGCGGCCCTGTTCATAGAGCGAGGCACCGACGAAGCCCGAGCCGAAGCGGGCGCGCACTTCGGGCACGTCCACGTTCATGTACATGACCTTGATGCCCGCGGTGTCGGCCTGTTCGGCCAGCGGCATGAGCGCCGCATCGCCCGGGTGGCCCATCATCGCGATGCCTTCGGGGGCCTGGCCGATCATGTCGCGGAACTGGGTGACCATCTGGTCGAAGTTCCAGTCGGAATAGATGATCTGGACATTCGCGCCGGTATCTTCGGCCGCCTGCATCGCGCCCTTGTCGATGATCGAATTGAAGGTGCCGCCGGACGGTCCGCCGGAAAACACCACGATGTCCTGGCCCGAACACCACTTTCCTTCCTGAGCCGAGGCCATCCCCGCCACGAGGGCAAGGGCCGCAACGGCGCCGGCAAGGCGCATCCCACCTCTTGTCATCCTATCCTCCCATATCGCTGGCGCGGGCTCTCCTCCTCCCGCGGGGCGCGGACGCGGCCAGCATGCGCCGGAAACGTTTTTGCCCGGGGTCGAGTTTCATCGCGCAGGCGGGGCGGCGTCAACCGGTTTCTTGCCCGGCCGGACCGGTTTTGCGGCGGCCGGCAGGATTCCTTTACAAGCAGGGCAAAAACGATTTTGGTTTCGCCGGGGGAGGAGAGTCGATGGCAGCCGAGGACGGGCCCGGGCAGGCGCAGATCATGGCCGGCGAGCCGGGGCCGGCGGGGCGGCGCGGCGGCATCCGTCAGGTTGCGCGGCTGGCGGGGGTTTCGATTTCGACCGTGAGCCGGGCGCTGAACGGCTATGCCGATGTCAATGCCGACACGCGCGCCCGGGTTGCCGAGGCGGCCGAGTCGCTGGGCTATCACCCGTCCTGGGCGGCGGCGACGCTGCGGCGGGCCGAAACGCGGACGGTGACCTTCATGGTCTCCAAGCCCTGGACCAAGTTCGTGGACCCCTTCTTTCTGGGCCTGCTGGACGGGCTGGAGCTCGCGCTGTCGGCGGGAGGCTATCACCTGCAGGTGGTGATGGCGCGCGAATACGACCGCGAGTTCGAGACGATCCGGCGGATCGTCGCGGTGGGGCGCTGCGATGCGCTGGTCTTTGCCCGGACCCGGCCGGTGGACGAACGGGTGGAGTTCATGAAGACGGCCGGCCTGCCCTTTGCCACGGTGGGGCGGACCTTTGCGGGCGATCACGACTGGATCGACCGGGATACCGAATCGATGGGCCGGATGGGGGTGGAGCGGCTGGTGGCGCTGGGCCACCGACGGATCGCGCTTCTGTCGGCGCCGCTGCGCTATACCTACATGCACCAGATGCGCGACGGGGTGCGCGCCGCGCTGGCGCAGGCGGGGATCGCGCCTGATCCGGCGATGGAGGTGGAGTGCTATCTGTCGCGCGCCACCGGGGCCGAGGCGGTGCGGCAGCTTTTCGTCGGGCGGGGGCGGGCGCCGACGGCGCTTTTGTGCGGCAACGACATGATCGCGATGTCGGCGATGGAGGGGCTTGCCGCGCTGGGGCTGGTGCCCGGCCAGGATGTGGCGGTGATCGGGGCCGAGGACATGCCGCTGTCGGCACATGTGACGCCGGCGCTGACGACGTTTTCGCTCGACCTCGAGGGGATGGGGCAGCGGCTGGGGCGGATGGTGCTGGCGCGGCTCGCGGGGGCGCCGGGGCCGCTGCAGGAATGGGTCGAGACGCAGCTGGTGATCCGGCAGAGCGACGGGCCGGCGCGGCCGGAGTGAACGGGCGGCCCCTTGGCCTTGGGCGGCAGGGGGCCTATGGCTGCCGCGGGCTGAAGGGGGAGCAGGCTGATGTTTCGCGCGCTGGTGATGGAGAAGGCGGGCGACGGTCCGGCCGTCGCCGCGCTGCGGACGCTCGACGAAAGCGCGCTGCCCGAGTGCGATGTGACGGTCGCGGTCGACTTTTCCACGCTGAACTACAAGGAC
>JBEIDZ010000116.1:0-7710 GCA_040383215.1 Paracoccaceae bacterium
CACAGGTCCCGGGAAACAGGCACCGAGGTCACCACCCCCGGAAGCGTCTGACCTAGAGTGTCTGCCCCCCGAGAGCAAGCTCCAGCCGGTCGATCGCGGCGGTCGCGACCGGATTCGTCGGATAAATCTCCGCCACGCGCTTCCAGACCTCAAAGGCCTGTTCGGGGCGATCCAGTTCCTCGAGGATGGTCGCAAATCCCTCCATCGCCCCGAAGTGACGCGGATTGAGCGTGAGAGCCTGCCGCAGGTCGTCGATCGCCGGGCCGATCTGACCTGTCAGGTAATAGGCCGTCGCCCGCCCGTGCCAGGCCTGGGCAAAGCCGGGGTCATGGTCGATCGCAGCGGTGAAATGCTCGGCCGCGCCCAGCGGATCGCCCGCCTGCAGCGCAGCCTCGCCCCGCTGCAGCAGAAAGTCGATGGTCGGGGATCCGCTCCTCGACCATTCCGACACGATCGTTTCGGCAATCTTCTGTCCCGCATCCACAGTCTGCGCATCCGCAAGCTGGCCGAAAAGATCGTCGATCTTCTCGTCCCCGGCCCGGGCCGGCAGGACCAGGCACAGCGCGAGCGCAATCGCCGCAAAGGTCGTGTTGATAAGGCCGGTCCGCGGTTCCATAATCGCCACATTAGCTCCCTCGTCCGATCTTGCCAGAGGGACGGCATCACAAATCCGGAAACGAAACGAAAGGCACGGCGCGATGAGCGATCTGGTGAACGAAGCGGTGGCCATGCTCAACGCCAGGCTCGGCGGCACGGGATGGCCGGACGGCCGGGCCAAGTTCGTCTTCAGGGGCGAAGGCGCGATGATGCTGGACGCCGCGGGGGCCCGCGCCGGCGATGAAGAGGCCGACGTCACCCTCTCCGCCAGTCCCGAAACCTTCAGGGCACTCTTCGAAGGCGACCTGAACCCGACCGCCGCCTTCATGACCGGCCGGCTCTCGGTCGACGGCAACATGGGCCTCGCGCTCAGGCTGTCCTCGGTGCTCGGCTGACCGCGCCGGCCAAGGCAGCGCCCGCCGAACCCGGGGCACCGCTCCTGGCCGGCCTCGCCGAAGGCCCGGCCGGTGGCGCGGCATTCTGGATCAGGGCCAAAGACGGCGTGCGCCTGCGTGTCGCCGTCTGGGGCCGCGAGGCGCCGCAGGGCACCGTGCTCGTTCTTCCCGGCCGGACCGAAGCGATCGAAAAATACGGCCGCACCTGCCGCGCGCTCCATGACCGCGGCTTTGCCACGGCCGTGATCGACTGGCGCGGCCAGGGCCTCTCGGACCGGCTCCACGCCGACCCCGCGCTCGGCCATGTCCACCGCTTCGCCGACTACCAGAAGGATGTCGCGGCCATGCTGGCCCTGGTCCGCGCACTGGACCTGCCCGTGCCGGTCTTCCTGCTGGCCCATTCGATGGGCGGCGCCATCGGCCTGCGCGCGCTCGTGGCCGGGCTCGATGTGCGCGCCGCCGTCTTTTCCTCGCCCATGTGGGACATCCGCATCGCCCCGCGCATGCGTCCCGTCGCCTGGACCCTCTCCACCCTCGCGCGCCCCTTCGGACTTGGCCACGTCCTCGCACCGGGGCAATCGCCGGTCAGCTACCTCCTCGAAGGCACGTTCGGCAGCAACACCCTCACCACCGATCCCGCAATGTGGGACTACATGTGCCGCCAGGTCCGCGCCGACCCCCGGCTCGGGCTGGGCGGCCCGTCGCTGGCCTGGCTCAACGAAGCGCTGCGCGAAAACCGTCGCCTGCGGTCCCTGCCCTCTCCCCCCGTACCCGCGATCACCTTCGCCGCCGGGGACGAGGCCATCGTCACCCCCGAGGCGATCCGCGACCGCATGGCCCGCTGGCCCCGCGGGCGGCTGGTCGAGGTGCCGGGGGCCCGGCACGAGGTGCTGATGGAAACGCCCGCCCGGCAGCAGATGATCTTCGACGCCATCGCCGCGCATTTCACCGCCCCGACCTGACCGGCCCCGCCGTCCGTGGCTCCCCGAAAGCGGGTCCCGCCTCTCCTGCGGGCAGGGTTCTGGCATCGTCGGGCAGGCGGACAGCCCTCGGGCCTGCGCGCAAAACCTCCTCACCCTGCCTGACGCCATGCACAAGAACGCCGAAGCCCGTCACGGACAACCCGCCCGACAGACAGCTGCGGCGCGACCACGCGCATCCTGCCGCAAGGTCTCGAACCCCGGCGCGGCTCCCGGCTCAGCCGCCGAAGCCCGCGACCATTCCCCGCGCCGCGCCCAGCATCAGCGCATGGTCGGACCCCACGAACCAGACCCCCATGCCATAGCTCTGCCAGGCCGCCGCCGTGGCCGCATCCGGCACCCAGGTCGCGCAGGCCCGCCCCGCGCCCTGCGCCGCCGCCCCGATCCGCCGCAGCGCCGCGTCCAACTCGGGCGATCCCAGCGCGGTATGCCCATAGCCGACCGACAGGTCCGCCGGCCCTGCAAACAGCGCATCGACCCCCGGCACGGCCGCGATCGCCTCGACCGCCTCTACGCCCTCGGGCTCCTCGATCTGCACCATCACGATGGTCTGGCTGTCCTGCGCCAGCACCTCGGCCATGCTGCGCGTCGCAAAGCCCGCCCAACGGGTCGAGCCCGCAAAGCCCCGCCCGCCGCGCCCGAAATGCGCGGCCCGCGCCACGGCCGCGGCCTTGTCCGCGCTGTCCACATGCGGCACGACCACGCCCACCGCGCCGGCGTCAAGCGCCTGCAGGATGTCCTGCGCCGTCCCCGCCCCCACCCGCACCACCGCGGGCAGGTCAAGCGCGCGCGCCACCGCAAGGCAGGCATCCATCCGCCCCCGGTCCCAGGCGCAATGCTCGGCATCAAGGCAGACCAGGTCCATCCCCGCATGGGCCAGCACCTCGATCACCGTCACCTCGGGCGTCTTGACAAAGGTCCCGATCAGCCGCTCCCCGCCCAGCATCCGTGCCCTGAGGCCCGCCGTCCGTGTCATTCCCGTTCCTCCCCTGACCCGATCCGCAGGCGACCACAGCGCGCCGCGCTTGGCAAGGCCGCGCGCCCGGGCTGGCGGGGCGCGCCCTTTGCGCTAGGGTCGCGCGGATGAGCGTCCTGACCTTCACCGATCGCGGCCTTTACTGCCCCGCGGGCGATTTCCACATCGACCCCTGGCGCCCCGTGCCGCGCGCGGTGATCACGCATGCCCATTCCGACCATGCCCGCCCCGGCATGGGCCGCTATCTCTGCACCGACATCGCCGCCCCCGTGATGCGCCACCGCCTGGGCGACATCACGCTCGACACGCTCCGCTATGGCGAGCCGCGCCAGATCGGCGGCGCAACGGTCAGCCTGCATCCCGCAGGCCATGTCCCCGGCTCGGCCCAGGTCCGCGTCGCGGTCGGGGGCGAGGTCTGGGTCGTCTCGGGCGACTACAAGCTGGTGGATGACGGCCTCTCCACCCCGTTCGAGCCTCTGCGCTGCGACACCTTCATCAGCGAATGCACCTTCGGCCTGCCGCTCTTTTCCTGGCCGGCCGACAGCCGGCTGCGGGACGACATCCTCGCCTGGCACGCCGCCAACCGGGCCGAAGGGCGGTTTTCGCTCCTCGGCGCCTACAATCTCGGCAAGGCGCAGCGGCTTTTGCGGCTGATCGGCGAAGCGGCGGGCCCGATCCTGACCCATGGCGCGGTCGAAGGCACGACCGCCGTCCTGCGCGCCCAGGGCCTCGTCCTGCCGCCGACCCGGCAGGTCACGCCCGCCACCGACCTCGGCGCCCATGCCGGCGCGCTGGTCCTGACCGTGCCCTCCGCGCTCTCCGGCCCCTGGGCGCGCCGCTTCGGCGGGGCCTCCACCGCGATGGCCTCGGGCTGGATGGCGCTGCGCGGCATCCGCCGCCGCCGCGGCGCCGACCGGGGCTTTGTCATCTCCGACCATGCCGACTGGGCCGGCCTCAACACCGCGATCCGCGCCACCGGCGCAGGCCGCGTCTTCGTCACCCACGGCTACACGGCCAGCTTTCGCCGCTGGCTGTCCGAGCAGGGCTATGACGCCGGCATCGTCGCCACCGAATGGGAAGGCGAGGCCCCCGATGCCCCGCCCGACACCTGGCCCGACACCACGCCCAACACCGGCACCGGCTTGACCGCATGAAACGCTTCGCCGCCCTCTTTGCCGAACTCGACGCCACGACCCGCACCTCGGCCAAGGTCACAGCGCTCGCCCGCTACCTCTCCGACGCCCCGCCCGACGACCGGCTCTGGACCGTCGCTCTCTTCTCCGGCCGCCGCCCCCGGCGCGTGATCCCCGCCACACGGCTCGCCCTCTGGGCGGCCGAGGCGGCCGGCATCCCCGACTGGCTCTTCACCGATGCCTATGCCGTCGCGGGCGACCTCGCCGAAACGATCAGCCTCATCCTGCCTCCCCCGCGCGAAACCTCGGACCAGCCGCTCTCCGCCTGTATCGCCGAAATCGCCCGCCTCGGCACGCTCGACGACTCCGGTCGCCGCGCCGGCATCCTCGCCGCCTGGAACCGTCTGGACGGCACCGAACGCTTTCTCTTCACCAAACTCCTTACCGGCGGCTTCCGCGTCGGCATCAGCCAGACGCTGATGACGCGCGCCATCGCCCAGGCGACCGGACAGGACCCCTCCGCCATCGCCCACCGCCTGATGGGCGACTGGACCCCCGCCCGCACCACCTGGGACCGCCTGCTGGCCCCCGATGGCGACACCGACCTCTCCCGCCCCTACCCCTTCTGCCTCGCCCATCCGCTCGACACTCCCGCCGACCTTGGCGACCCGGCCGACTGGCTCGCCGAACTGAAATGGGACGGCATCCGCGCCCAGCTCATCCGCCGCGGCGGCACGCATGTCCTGTGGTCGCGCGGCGAGGATCTGATGACCGACCGTTTCCCCGAATTCGCCGTCACCCGCGACCGCCTGCCCGATGGCTGCGTGATCGACGGCGAAATTCTGGCCTGGCGCGACGGCGCCCCCCTGCCCTTCGCGGCGCTGCAGACCCGGATCGGGCGCAAGTCCCTGCCCAAACGCACGCTGGCCGAGGCCCCGGTGATCCTGATGGCCTACGACCTGCTCGAAGAGAGCGGCGCAGACCTCCGCCAGACCCCCCTCGCCGCCCGCCGCGCCCGGCTGGCCTCCCTCCTCGCCGACCTCCCCCCAGGCACGCCGCTCAGCCTCTCGCCCGAGATCGCTTTTGCCACGGTCGCAGACCTCGCCGCCGCCCGCGCCCGCGCCCGCGACGACGGCGCCGAAGGGCTCATGCTCAAGCACCGCGCCAGCCCCTATCACGCCGGCCGCCGCCGCGGCGACTGGTGGAAATGGAAGGTCGACCCGATGAGCGTCGATGCCGTCATGGTCTATGCCCAGGCCGGCCACGGGCGGCGCGCGAACCTCTTTACCGACTACACTTTCGCCCTGCGCGACGGCGACGCGCTCGTGCCCTTCACCAAGGCCTATTCCGGCCTGACCGATGCCGAATTCGCCGAAATCACCCGCTGGGTCCGCGCCAACACGCTCCAGCGTTTCGGCCCCGTCCGGCAGGTGAAACCCGAACTGGTCTTCGAAATCGCCTTCGAAGGCCTCCAGCCCAGCCCGCGCCACAAATCCGGCATCGCGCTGCGCTTTCCCCGCATGGCGCGCTGGCGGCGCGACAAGCCCGCGGCCGAAATCGACACGCTCGATTCGCTGCGCGGGCTCATGCCCGGCTGACCGGGGTCACTTCCGCGTAAACCGGCCCGCAGAACGCTTTCCCCCGGGGCCGCCGTCCCCTATGAAGCAGCGATTCGCCAAGCAGGGAGAGTGCCGATGCAACGACCGGTCTTCGACGTCGAGACCCCCGGCGGCGCCGGCATGGGCCAGCTTCCCGAATGGAACCTCGCCGACCTCTACACCTCTCCCGACGCGCCCGAACTGAAGCGCGACCTCGCCTGGCTCGACCATCACTGCGCCGAATTCGCGCAGGACTACGAAGGCCGCCTTGCCACGCTCGACGCCGCCCGCCTGCTCGAAGCCGTGCGCCGCTACGAACGCATCGACATCGTCGCCGGCCGGATCATGTCCTATGCCGGCCTGCGCTACTACCAGATGACGACCGACAGCGAACGGGCCAAGTTCATGGCCGACTGCCAGGACCGCATCACCGCCTTCACCACGCCGCTCGTCTTCTGGTCGCTCGAATTCAACCGGATCGAGGATACCCACCTCGCCGCCCGCCTTGCCGAAAACCCCGACCTCGCCCGCTACAAGCCCGTCTTCGACCGCATGCGCGCGATGAAGCCCCACCAGCTCTCCGACGAGCTCGAGAAGTTCCTGCACGACCAGTCCACCGTCGGCGCCGCCGCCTGGAACCGCCTCTTCGA
The DNA here is from genome assembly GCA_040383215.1 of Paracoccaceae bacterium. Classification (GTDB taxonomy): domain Bacteria; phylum Pseudomonadota; class Alphaproteobacteria; order Rhodobacterales; family Rhodobacteraceae; genus JBEIDZ01. The sequence goes on from JBEIDZ010000116.1 coordinate 6,330, forward strand.
CGAAACCATCGCCGGCTTCTCCTTCCGCATCGGCGACGATGACCTCAACATCGAAGGCGTGCTGAACCTCTTCACCGAACAGGACCGCAGCCAGCGCGAAGCCGCCTTCCACGCGCTCGCCGCGCGCTTCGGCGACCACCTCAGGACCTTCGCGCGCATCCACAACACGCTCGCCAAGGAAAAGGAGATCGAGGACCGCTGGCGCAAGATGCCCACGCCCCAGCATGCCCGCCACCTCTCCAACCATGTCGAACCCGAAGTCGTACAGGCCCTGCGCGACGCCGTGGTGGCCGCCTATCCGCGCCTGTCGCACCGCTATTACCGCCTCAAGGCGCGCTGGCTCGGGCTCGACCGGCTCCAGGTCTGGGACCGCAACGCCCCCCTCCCGATCGAAGACACCCGCCTCATCCCCTGGGCCGAGGCGCAGGACACCGTCCTGTCCGCCTATGACGCCTTCGATCCGCGGCTGGCCGACCTCGCCCGGCCCTTCTTCACCCGCGGCTGGATCGACGCCGGCGTGAAGCCCGGCAAGGCACCGGGTGCCTTCGCCCATCCGACCGTGACCGAAGTGCATCCCTACGTCATGCTGAACTACCTCGGCAAACCGCGCGACGTGATGACGCTCGCGCATGAACTCGGCCACGGCGTGCATCAGGTGCTCGCCGCAGGCCAGGGCGAACTCCTGGCCTCGACCCCCCTCACGCTGGCCGAAACCGCCAGCGTCTTCGGCGAGATGCTGACCTTCCGCAAGCTGCTCGCCGGCGCCCGCACCCCGGCCGAACGCAAGACGCTGCTTGCCGGCAAGGTCGAGGACATGATCAACACCGTCGTGCACCAGATCGCCTTCTACGATTTCGAATGCCGCCTGCACGCCGCCCGCGCCCAGGGCGAACTCACCCCCGACGACATCAACGCGATCTGGATGACCGTCCAGGCCGAAAGCCTGGGCGACGCCTTCGACTGGGCGACCGGCTACGAGACCTTCTGGGCCTATATCCCGCATTTCGTGCATTCGCCCTTCTACGTCTATGCCTATGCCTTCGGCGACGGGCTCGTCAGCGCGCTCTATGCCGTCCACGAGGAAGGCGATCCCGCCTTCCGCCAGAAGTATTTCGACATGCTCAAGGCCGGCGGCAGCAAGCACCACAAGGACCTGCTCGCCCCCTTCGGCCTGGACGCCACCGACCCCGGCTTCTGGGCCAAGGGTCTGGCGATGATCGAAGGCTTCATCGACGAACTCGAACGCATCGGGGCCTGACCGCCCCACGCCCCGCCGGAGCCTCCCCCCCCGCCACCCTCCGCCCCGGCCCGCGATCACGCAGGCGTGTGCGCCCCTGCGGCGGATTGACCGCCCGGAGCCGCGTGCGTTAACGTTTGTGAA
>JBEIDZ010000117.1:0-7683 GCA_040383215.1 Paracoccaceae bacterium
CCGCCGATTACACGCCGCGGCGCATCCTGCTGCATGTTCCCGATGCCCCGACGACGACGCTGATCATGGCCGGCTCCCTGCCGCCCACGCGCTACGGGGGCGAGTTCGAGGACATCCTTCTGGCCATCGCGCTTGGCGGCGGCGACAGCAGCGTGCTCTTCGAGGCCGTCAGGACCCGCTTGCGCGCCAGCTACGGTTTCAGTGCCGCCATCTCGGCTTTCAGCCGTGAAGAGCGCTATCTCCGTTTGTCTGGCGAGGTCGAGACTGCCCGCCTCGCCGAGGCCGAGACCGTGATCCGCTCGGCCTATGCCGCCTTCATGGCAGAGCCCGCGATGGGCGATCTCGAAGCCCGCAAGGCCCCGCTTTTCGGCAGTATCGGGGTGGTGGCCGATGATCCGGTGCAGCTCTCCTCTTCGGCGCTCATGGCGATCCTTGACGGGCAGGAACCCACGATCGTGCTCAACGTCGCGGACCTGCTGGTGCAGGTGGATCAAAGAAGCATCGAAGCCCGCGCCACCATGACCTTTCCTCCGGCCGGTATTCTGACGGTGATCGCCGTCTCTCCAGATGCCGCAGCCCTGCCGGGGGCCTGCGTGATCAACTCTCCGGCCCGGGCCCGCAACTGCCCCTGACAGGCTGCGCCGAGGCCATGAGGGGCGGCACCGGGCAGCGCGGGCGCTTGCGCGGGCGGGGGGCAGCGCCTAGGTTCGGGGGATGGACCTGATGGGGGCAAGACCGGCGCCGCTGATCGACCCGTTTGCGCGGGCGATCAGGTATCTGCGCGTCTCGGCCACGGATCGCTGCGATTTCCGCTGCGTCTATTGCATGTCCGAGCAGATGACCTTCCTGCCGAAGAAGGACCTCCTGACGCTCGAGGAACTCGACCGGCTCTGTACGGCCTTTGTCCGGCTGGGAGTGGAGAAGCTGCGCATCACAGGCGGCGAGCCGCTGGTGCGGCGCGACATCATGACTTTCTTCCGCGCCATGGGGCGGCATGTCCGCTCGGGGGCCTTGCGAGAGCTCACGCTGACAACGAATGGCAGCCAGCTCGAGCGGCATGCCGAGGGGCTGGCCGAGGCGGGGGTGCGGCGGGTGAACGTGTCGCTCGATACGCTCGACGAACAGAGGTTCGCGGCGGTGACGCGCTGGGGGCGGCTGACCCAGGTGCTGGAGGGCATCCGCGCGGCGCAGGCGGCGGGGCTGAAGGTCAAGATCAACACCGTCGCGCTGAAAGGCGTGAACGAGGACGAGCTTTTCGCGCTGCAGGCGTTCTGCGCGGCGGGCGGGATGGACCTGACCTTCATCGAGGTCATGCCGATGGGCGATATCGGCAACGAGGACCGGCTGGGGCAGTACTGGCCGCTGACCGACCTGCGCGCGCGGCTGGCCGCGCGGTTCCGCCTGACCGACCTGGCCGAGCGGACGGGGGGGCCCGCGCGCTATGTCCGGGTCGAGGAGACGGGGCAGAAGATCGGCTTCATCACGCCGCTCAGCCACAATTTCTGCGAAAGCTGCAACCGGGTGCGGATCACCTGCACCGGGGACATCTACACCTGTCTGGGCCAGGAGGGGCATGCCGACCTGCGTGCAGCGCTGCGGGCAGGCGGGGGGGACGCGGGGCTCGAGACGGCGATCCGCGCGGCGATTGCGCAAAAGCCGCGGGGGCATGACTTCGACTATTCCCGCGCGCGGGTATCGGGCCGGATCAGCCGCCACATGAGCCATACCGGCGGATGAACCCGGCGCCGCCGCGCAGGACGGCGCTCCTCGGGGCCTATCTGGCGGCGACGGGGCTGGCGCCGGGGCTTGTCCTGCGCGCCGCGCGGCGGGCGCATGCGGCGCAGGGCGCGGACCCGACGCGACAGGGTGAGCGGGAGGGGCGGGCCACGCTGCCACGGCCGGAGGGGACGCTTGTCTGGGTCCATGCCGCCTCGGTCGGCGAGGTGCTGGCGGTGCGCGACCTTCTGTCAGACCTTGCGGCGGCCTGGCCGGGGGTTGCGATACTGGTCACCACGGTGACGGCGACGGGGGCGGCGGCGGTCGCGCGGGGGGGGATCGCGGGGGCGCTGCACCAGTTCCTGCCGGCCGATACGCCAGGCGCCGTCGCGGCCTTCGCCGGGCACTGGCGGCCCGACCTCGCTGTCATCGTGGAATCCGACATCTGGCCGCGGCTTCTGGGCGAGATGGCGGCGCGGGGGGTGCCCAGCGCGCTGATCAATGCGCGGCAGTCGCGGACGCGGGCGCGGGTGCCGCGGACGATGGCGGCGCTTCTGGGGCAGTTCGGGCTGATCACGGCGCAGGACGCGGCGGTGGCGGCCGGGATCGTGGCGCTGGGCGTGCCAGAGGAGCGCGTGGTGGCGGCCGGCGACCTGAAGGCCGATGCGGACCCCCTGCCCGACCGGCCCGAGGAGCGGCAGGCCCTGGCGCAGGACTTCGGGGGCAGGCCACTCTGGTCGGCGGTCTCGACCCATGCGGGGGACGAGACGGCGGTTCTGGACGCCCATGTGGCGGTGCGGCGGCAGGTGCCGGGGGCGGCGCTTGTGTTCGTACCGCGCCATCCCGAGCGGGCGGAGGCGATCGCGGAGGCGTGCAGGGCGCGCGGGCTTGGCATCGCGCAGCGCAGCCGGAGCGAGCGGCCGGGGGCGGATTGCGAGGTCTATCTGGCCGATACGATCGGCGAGACGGGGGTCTTGTTCCGGCTGTCGGCGATTGTCTTTCTGGGCGGGTCCTTCGGGCGCGAGGGGGGGCACAACCCCTATGAGCCGCTGCGGCTGGGCGCGGCGGTGCTGCACGGGCCGAGGGTCAGCCATTTCGCCGCCGCCTATGAACGGCTCGATGCCGCGGGTGCAGCGCGGATGGTCGCCGACGGGGCGGCGCTTGGCGGGGCGGTGGCGCAGTGGCTGGGCGACAGGGCGGCGCTTGACGCGGCCGTGGCGGCCGGGGCGCGGGCGCTGGCCGGGAGGGGGGGGGCGCGGGCGGCGACGCTGGCGCGGCTTCTTGCCCTTGTGGGCCGCGCTGTCTAGGCAGGGGCCATGGCAGAGCCTGCGGTCGTCGTCCTCAACGATACATCGGTGCGTTTTCACCATGGCTGCGCCCGGGTGATGCGGCTGCTTGTCCTTGGGCTCGAGCGGGCGGGGCTGGCGGTGCTGCGGCGGGTACCGGCGCGGGCGGACTGGGCGCGCGATCGCGCGACCCTGGCCGCGATGCGCGGGGCGCAGGTCATCGTGATCAACGGCGAGGGCACGCTGCATGACGGCGCGGCTCTGGGGGCGCGGCTGCTGGCCGCAGTCGATGCCGCGCCGAACGTGCCGGTGGCGCTGGTGAATGCGCTTTGGGAGGCCAACCCGCCGGACTGGGGGGCGCAGCTTAGCCGGATGGCGCTGGTCGCTGCGCGCGACAGCCGGAGCGCAGCAGCGATGGCAGCGGCGACCGGCCGGCCGGTGCGCTGGATACCGGACCTGTCGCTATCGGCCCCGGCAGAGACGGGAGCCCATACGGCGGCCGATACGGGGGCCACGGCGCGCGCGGGCCTGATCATCGGGGACAGTGTGCGCGCAGACATGCGCCGCGCACTGGCCGAGGCAGCGCAGCGGCTGGGGGCGACCTCGCTGCCGACCAAGACGCTGCGGAGCCCGGTCTGGCGCAACCGGGCGATGGCGGGTCTGCTCTGGCGGGGCTATACCGGCGTCTGGCGCGGGGCCGTGCCGCGCTTTGAGATGGCGGCGGAAGAGGGGGACTATCTGGCGCGGATCGCGGCGGCGGAGGCGCATGTGACGGCACGCTTTCACGCGGTCTGCCTGTCTATGCTGACCGAGACGCCGTTCCTGGCGCTGGCCTCGCGGACCTCGAAGATCGAGACGCTTCTGGCGGATGCGGGCCTTGGGCCGGATCGGCTGATCGGGGTGGAGGCGCTGGCGGGGCTGACGCAGGCGACGGTGCGGCGGCCCTTTTCGCCGGCCGAGACGGCGGCGATACGCGCCTTTCGCGCGCAGGCGCAGGCGGGGGCGGCCGAGCTTTTTGCCGACATCCGGAGGCTTGCGGGATGAACGTGCTGCGCTTCTGGCTGGCCAGGGCGCGGGGCGAGGAGGCGCCGCTTGCGCAGCTTGGCGCGTCGGAGGGGGCGCTGCTGGCCGAGCTTGCCGGGCGAAAGGTCGCCCTTGTGGGCAATGCGCGCGGGCTTGCGGCGGGCAGCGCGGGGGCGGCGATCGACGCGGCGGATGTGGTGATCCGGATGAACGGCGCGCCGATGCCGGCGGCGGTGTCGCACGGCACGCGGACGGACTGGCTCGGCGTGTCGGTCCCGGTCACACGGGCGCTGGTGGCCGCGCGGGCGCCGGGACGGCTGATCTGGGTCACGCCCCGGCGCAAGCGGCTGCCCTGGTGGATGGCGCGCGATCCGCGCTTTGCGCTTTATCCCGCAGCGCGGCATGCCGATCTGGCGCGGCGCCTTGGTGCGCGGCCGACGACGGGGCTCATGCTCGTCGACCTCGTTGCGGCGTCGGGGGCGGCGGGCATCACCCTTTGGGGCTTTGACTTCTTTGCCACGCAGTCGTTGTCGGGGCGGCGCGGGGCGGCCGACGTGCCGCATGACTTTGCCGTCGAGGAGGCCTTTGTCGCGGCACTGGCCGCGCGCGACCCGCGCGTGCGGATAGGCTGATCAGGCGGCGCGCGCGGGCAGGCGGCGTTCGACGACCTCGGCCCACCAGGAACATCCGGCGGGGATGGCCTCGTCGTTGAAGTTGTATTCGGGGTGGTGGACCATCGCGGTGTCGCCGTTGCCCACGAGGATATAGGCGCCGGGGCGTTCCTCGAGCATGTAGGCGAAATCCTCGCCGCCCATCACGAGGGGGGCCTCGTCGCAGGCGCCCGAGACGGCACGGGCGACATCGGCGGCGAATGCGGTCTGTTCGTCGGAATTCACCATCACCGGATAGCCGCGCATGTAGTTGATCGCGGCGGTCGCGCCAAAGGTGGTGGCGGTCGATTCGGCAATCGCCTTGAGCCGGCGTTCGGCAAGGTCGCGCATCTCGCGCGAGAGGGTGCGCACGGTGCCGCGCAGGGTGACGCGCTGGGGGATGACGTTGAAGGCCTTGGACGAGGTTTCGAACGCGGTGACGGAGACGACGATCTGGCCCACGGGGTCGGCGTTGCGGCTGACGATGGTCTGCAGCGCCAGCACGAGATGGGCGGAGATGACGGTCGAATCGACGGTTTCCTGCGGCTTGGCGGCGTGGCCGCCCTTGCCTTCGATCACGATCTCGAACTGGTCGGTGGCGGCGAAGAAGGCACCGGCGCGGATCGCGAAGCTGCCCACGGGCTTGCCCGGCCAGTTGTGCATGCCATAGACCTCGTCGATCTTCCAGCGGTCGATCATGCCGTCGGCGCACATCTCGCGCCCGCCGCCGCCGCCCTCTTCGGCGGGCTGGAAGATGACGATCACGGTACCGTCGAAGTTGCGCGTCTCGGCCAGATATTTCGCGGCGCCAAGCAGCATGGCGGTATGGCCGTCATGGCCGCAGGCATGCATCGCGCCGGGGGTGCGCGACGCGTAAGGCAGGCCGGTCTGTTCGTGGATCGGCAGCGCGTCCATGTCGGCGCGCAGGCCGATGGTGCGGCCCGAGGTGTTCGTCCGGCCGCGGATCACGCCCACGACCCCGGTGCGGCCGATGCCTTCGGTCACCTCGTCGCAGCCGAAGGCGCGCAGCTTTTCGGCGACGGTGGCCGAGGTGCGGTGGGTCTCGAACAGGATCTCGGGGTGTTCGTGCAGGTCGCGCCGCCAGGCGGCGATTTCGGGCTGAAGTTCGGCGAAGCGGTTCTTGACGGGCATGGGGGCTCTCTCTGCGGGACGGGGCGATGTTGTCGCAAAGCCGGGCGGGCGGCAAGGGGCGGCGCCGGGCCGGGCGGTCAGAGGCCGGGGCCGGGGATCATGGGCGAGCCGTCCGAGAAGCGCGCGAGGCGGAAACGCGCGAGGTCGTGGCCCGGCGCCCGGCCGGTGACGAGCGCGGCGGTGACGCGGCCCACGGCGGGGCCGATGCCGAAGCCGTGCCCGCTCATCCCCGTGGCGATGGTCAGGCCGGGCAGGGCGTCGGCGCGCGAGATGACGGGGACGACATCGGGCATGGTGTCGATCATGCCCGCCCAGGCAAGGCGCAGGGGCACCGGGCCGAGACCCGGGAAACGGGCGCCAAAGGCGCGGGCAAGCGCGGCGACGGTGGGCGCATGGGGACGGGGGTCGAGGATGCGCATCGCCTCGAAGGGCGAGGGGCGGTCGGCGTCCCAGCGGCGCGGGGTGGTCCAGGCATCGGGATAGAAGCGGGGTGCTGCGGGTAAAAGCCGGGTGCCGCGCAGGGTGTCGCGCAGATGCGGGCGGAAGAAGGGGAAGGCGCGGAAGGCATCCGGGCCGATCAGGAATTCGTGGAACCCCCCGGGGGCGAGCGAATAGCCGCCGTCGGCGCGGCGGCGGAAGGCGACCTCGGCATCGCTGGCGTTGCCGGCAAAGACCTCGGGCAGGGGAAGGGTCGCGGCGACGGTGGCGCGGACGGCGAGCTGCGGAATCGCGATGCCGTGGCGGCGCAGGAAGAGCGCCGACCAGGCGCCGCCCGCGACCACGACCTCGGGGCAGCGCAGGCGGCCCTGTTCGGTGATGACGCCGCTGACGCGGCCGGCGGCGGTGTCGATCAGGCGGGCGGCGCAGTCTTCGACGATGGTGACGCCGCGCGCGGCGGCGGCGCGGGCCAGTGCGGGGACGGCCAGCCAGGGTTCGGCGCGCATGTCGGACGGTGTCCAGAGCGCGCCCGCCCAGCGCCGCGCGGCCTGCGGCAGAAGGCGCGAGACCCCTGCCCCGTCGAGCAGCCGGGTGTCGAGGCCATGCGCCTGCGCCAGCGGCAACCAGTCGGCATAGCCTGCCAGGCCTTGCGCGTCATGGGCGAGGTAGAGCACGCCCGTCTGCGCCAGCCCGATGTCGGTGTCGAGGCCGGGGGCGATTGCGCGCCAGAGGCGGTTGGCCTCGATCATCAGGGGCAGTTCGGCGGCGTCGCGGCCCTGCTGGCGGATCCAGCCCCAGTTGCGCGAGGATTGTTCGGCCGCGACGCGCCCCTTTTCGAGCAGCGTGACGCGCAGGCCGGCGTCGGCAAGGAACCAGGCGGTCATCACGCCGATGATGCCGCCGCCGATGACGGCGACATCCGTCTCGGCCGGGAGGGGACCCGGGTGGGCGACGGGGGTCTGGCGGGTGAAGGGAAAGCTCATGCGCAGAGATGGTCGATCAGGCGGGTCATGAAGGCCCAGCCGGCGCGGAACTGGTCAGCGGTGATGTATTCGTCGGCCTGATGCGCCTGGGCGATGTCGCCCGGGCCGCAGACGACGGTGGAATAGCCCGCGGCCTGGAAATGGCCGGCCTCGGTCCCGTAGCTGACGACATGGGTGCCGTTGTCGCCGGTCAGGAGGCGGGCGAGCGTTTCGGCCGGCCCCTGCACCTCGGGCCGCAGGGCGGGGACGTCGAAGAAGGGCGCAAGCGAGACGCCGGTGGCGGGATGGCGGGCCTGCATGCGCGCCCGCGTCTCTGTGACCGCAGCGTCGAGCCGGGCAAGCCACAGGGCGGGATCATCGCCCGGGACGAAGCGGCATTCGAGCGGAAAGGCGCAATGGCCGGCGGTGATGTTCTGCGCCGTGCCGCCGGCGATC
>JBEIDZ010000118.1:0-7655 GCA_040383215.1 Paracoccaceae bacterium
AGGTCCAGCACCGGCCCGCCCCCCGGCTGGAAGAAGAAATCGGGGTTGGGATGCCAGGCCTCCATCCCGTGGCTCATCACATGGGCCGTGCCCGCGATGATCCGTCCGACTGCGCCGGCATCGATTGCCGCCCGCGCCGCCTGATGGCTGCCGCCAAGGAACGTGTCGGGCGCCGATCCCACGCGCAGGTTGCGCGCCGCCGCGAGATCGCGCAGCGCCTTGCCTTCGTCCAGCGTCAGCACGAAGGGCTTTTCCGAATAGACATGCTTGCCCGCCGCGATGGCGCGGCGCGACACGTCGTAATGCGCGGCCGGCACCGTCAGGTTGACGATGACGTCCACGTCAGGCGCGGCCATCACCTCCTCGACCGTGCCCGCGCGTACGCCGTACTCTGCCGCGCGCGCCTGTGCCGCCGCAGGGTCGATATCCGCGACTGCCCTGACCTCGAGCGCGCGGAAGAGCGGCGCGAATTTCAGATAGGTGGTCGAGATATTGCCGCAGCCGATGATGCCGACCCCGAGCTTGCCCATGATTCACATCCCCTTCCAGGCAGAGACAGCCGCGAGCGACCGTGCCGCAAAGCGCGCATGATCCCTGGGGTTGTCATGTTCTATGACGAAGTGATCCACCCCCGCGGCATCGAGCGCGGCCGTGACCGGCGCCCAGTCGATGGTCCCGTGGCCGACATCGGCCCAGCCATCCTCGTCGGGTGCCGTTCCGGCCGGGGCGATGTCCTTGACATGCACTGCCCTGATCCGCCCCGCATGGCGCGCGATCAGCGCCGCCGGATCATGCCCCGCGACCCGGACCCAGCCGAGGTCCAGTTCCAGATCGACCCCCGCCTCTGCGATCAGGTCCAGAGGCGTCACCCCGCCGCCGAGATCGGCAAGCTCGAAATCGTGGTTGTGCCAGCCATAGGCCAGCCCCGCATCCTGCACCGGCTTGCCCGCCTCGGCCAGCCTGCGGCCAAAGGCGGCCCAGCCTGCCGCATCCCGCGGCCGCATCTCGGCGACCAGATAGGGGACAAAGACCTTCTTCACCCCCAGCGCGCGGGCGACCGCGACCGTCCGCGCCGGGTCCCCTTCGACCATGTCCAGCCCGAAATGCCCCGAGGGCATGGAGAGCCCCGTTGCATCAAGCCCCGCCTTGAGGTCGTCCAGCGCAGCGTAGAGCCCGCCATAGCCCTCGACAGCCTTGTAGCCCGTCCCGGCCAGCATCCTGAGCGTGGCCGACAGGGGCGGGAAATTGCGGGAACAGTAAAGCTGATAGGCGATCGTCGGCATGTCTGTGGTCCTTGCAGGTCAGCGGGTGCGCGCCATCGTGGCGCCGTGAAGTTCGCGCAGGTGAAAGACGGGGTCCGGCCCCGGCGTGTCCGGCGTGAAGGTGACGGTGGCGGGATGCCCCGCGAAGAGCGCGAAGGCGTTGTGCGAAAACCGCCCCGGCCGGTCCGCCCCCAGCGTGACGAAGAGGCCCAGCGTCGGGGTCTCGACCGTGATCTCCCACCCGGCCGCGGCCTTGTGCGCGCTGTGGTGCAGCGCGGCCGGGACAAGGTCATAGGCCTTCCAGGGCTTCGGGGCAAAGATGTCGCCGCCGGCCCGCCGGCCATCGCTGTCCCAGGTGAAGGCCAGGAATTCGTCCCCCGCCAGCGCAGCCCCGGCGATGGTCGCGACCGGCACCGCCCGGTCGGTCGGCACCGCGACATCCCAGGTCCCCAGCACCCGCACTGCCCCCGCCGCGGTCACGGCGCGGGCGGTCACGGCCAGCCCGACCTCCTCCACCCCATCGTTCACGGCGCGCAGTTCGATCCCCCCCGCCACCGGCACGGCCACGACGGTGAGCGGCGCAAAGAACCCCCGCGCCATGTGATGCAGAAGCTTCCACCCCCCGCCATGGTCGAGCGAGGACCAGGAACAGACCGGCCAGGTATCGTTCAGCTGCCAGTAAAGCGTGCCCATGCAATGCGGCTTGAGGCTGCGCCACTGGGTCACCGCCGTCTTGATCGCCAGCCCCTGCTGCACCTGGCTCAGCCAGACGAAATCCTCGAACCGCTCGGGCCAGCGGAAATAACGGAACATCGTTTCGGCGATCCGGGCATTGCCGCCCTTGTTCTTCTGGTGGCTTTCAAAGACCGGCGCCGCGATGTTCCAGTCCTGCGGCGCGGCAAAGCGCGCGATCACCTCCATCGACGGATAGGACTGGAACCCGAATTCCGAACAGAAGCGGGGCGCCACGTCCCGGTAATGGTCGAAGTCCCGCCCCTCGTGCCAGACCGACCAGAAATGCATGTCGCCCGACCCGTCCTCGTGCCAGGCATCGCGGAAGTTCATCACCCCCGGCGACGGCGAGGACGGCCACCAGGTCGCGCCGGGATCGGTCTCTCTCAGCGCCGCTTCCACCGTCCGGTTCAGCCGGTCGTAATTCACCAGATAGCGGTCCCGGTCCTCCCGGCTTTCGGGAAACCAGGTCAGCGCCCCGATCAGTTCGTTATCCCCGCACCAGAGCGCGATGCAGGCGTGATGCGCGATCCGCGCCACATTCTCGCGCACCTCTGCATCCACCTCGGCCAGGAATTCCGGCGTCGAGGGGTAGAGGTTGCAGGAAAACATGAAATCCTGCCAGACCATCAGCCCCAGTTCGTCGCAGAGGTCATAGAACCAGTCCGCCTCGTAGCGGCCCCCGCCCCAGATGCGGATCATGTTCATATGCGCATCGACCGCCGATTGCAGCAGCCCCCGCGTCGCCTCGGGCGTGATCCGCCCCGCCAGCGCGTCGGCGGGGATCCAGTTCGCCCCGCGTGCGAACACGTCCCGCCCGTTCACCCGGAACCCGAAGGACAGCCCCGCCGCATCCCGTTCGGTCACCAGCGCGATCTGCCGCAGTCCGATCCGCCGCCGCGCCCGCGCCGCCCCGACCGTGACCTGCAGGTCATGCAGCACCTGCGCCCCCAGCCCCGCCGGCCACCAGAGCACCGGTTCCGCAATCTCCAGCCGCAGCCGCGCCCGGCCCTCTGTCACCCTCCCCGCCGCCTCCTGGCCACAGAGGGCCACGCGGCATTCCGCCCCCTCGGCCGCCGCGGCGCGGATATCGACGGTCACCACCACCCGCCCGTCCGCCCGATGGTCCTGCCCGACCATGATGCCCGCGATGCGCGGCCCGCCCCGCGGCTCGATCCGGATACCGCCTGTCACGCCAAAGGGAACAAGCGCGATGTTCCAGTCCCAGCCCCAGTCGCAGGCCGGCTTGCGCAGCATGTTGCCATGCGGCACCGGGTTGTTCTGCGCGATGTAGGGAATCGGAAAGGGCTGCGCCGCCGCCCGCGCCCGCGCCTCGGCCGGGGCGGGGTGAAAGGTGATCGCGATCTCGTTCTGCCCCGCCACGGCGAGGGACGAAAGATCGACGCGATAGGTCCGGAAGGCGTTCTGGGTCCGGATCGCCTCGCGTCCGTTCACCCGCACCGTGCAGACGCAGTCAAGCCCCGCCAGCACGAGGTCGGCTTCCGTCCCTTCCAGCGCGACGGTCCGCGTGATCGTCCATTCCCGATCGGCGATCCAGCGCAACCCGTATTCGTTGCGCCCGACATACGGGTCCGGGATCAGCCCCGCGGCATGCAAGGCGCTTATCCCGTCGCCGGGCACCTGCATCGGGCAGGCATGGTCGCCCGGCGCGTCCCGCAGCATCCAGAGCCCCGACAGGTCGATGCCTGCCGGCCCTTCGTCTTCCGTCACAGACGCACCTCGGTCTTGCGGTCAAAGAGGGAGGCGCGCTCGGGCCTGATCCCCACGGTCAGCCGCTCGCCCGGGCTGACGCGGGCCTGCCCGTCCATCCGCACGCGCAAGGTCTGCGGCCCAAGCTGCCCCCAGACCAGCGTGTCGGACCCCATCGGCTCGACCAGATCGACGAGAACCTCGAACTGCACCGGGCATTCGGCCAGCAGCGCGCCCGTCGCGATATGTTCGGGTCTGAGGCCCAGCGTCGCGGGCCGGTCGGCCACCTGCGGCGCGCCAAAGGCATAGCCCTGCATCGGCACGACCAGATCGCCCGCGCGAAAGACGCCCTTCTCAAGCGCGCCCTCGACAAAGTTCATCGAGGGGGAACCCACGAAATCCGCGACATAGAGGTTCTGCGGCCGGTTGTAGATTTCGTCGGGCGTGCCCAGCTGCATGATGTTGCCCGCCTTCATGATTGCGATCCGGTCGGCCAGCGTCATCGCCTCGACCTGGTCATGGGTCACATAGATCATCGTGTTCCTGAGCTGGTTGTGCAGGCGCTTGATTTCGACCCGCAGATCGGCGCGCAGCTTGGCGTCGAGGTTCGACAAGGGCTCGTCAAAGAGATAGACGTCCACATCGCGCACCAGCGCCCGCCCGATGGCGACCCGCTGCCGCTGCCCGCCCGACAGCGCGGCCGGCTTGCGGTCCAGAAGCGGCCCGATCTGGAGGATTTCCGCCGCCCGCGCCACGCGCCTGTCGATTTCGTCTCGCGGCAGACCGGCATTCTTCAGGCCGAAGGACAGGTTCCCCCGCACCGTCATCTGCGGATAAAGCGCATAGGACTGGAACACCATCCCGATCCCCCGTTCGGAGGGTTCGAGCCAGGTCACGTTGCGCCCCTTGATCCAGATCTGCCCGTCGGTGGGCTCCAGCAGGCCCGCGATGCAGTTCAGCAGCGTCGATTTCCCGCAGCCCGACGACCCGAGCAGCACGAGAAATTCGCCCGCGCGGATGTCGAGGTCGAGCGAATTCAGTACCTTCACCGCCCCGAAGGCGAGGTCGAGGTCCTTGATCCGCACCGAAAAGTCCTGAGAATCCATGCGATCAGCCCTTGACCGCGCCGGCCGCGATGCCGCGCACGAAAAGTTTGCCCGAAACGAAATAGACGATCAGCGGCACGAGCCCCGTGAGCAGCGTCGCCGCCATGTTGACGTTGTATTCCTTCACGCCCTGCACCGAATTGACGATGTTGTTGAGCTGCACCGTCATCGGATAGCGCTCGTTCGAGGTATAGATCACCCCGAACAGGAAATCGTTCCAGATGCCCGTGACCTGCAGGATGATCGCCACGACAAAGATCGGCAGCGACATCGGCAGCATGATCCGGAAATAGATGCCCCAGAACCCCGCGCCATCGACCCGCGCCGCCTTGAACAACTCCTCGGGCACGCTGGTGAAGTAGTTGCGGAAGAGCAGCGTCAGGATCGGCATGCCAAAGATCGTGTGCACGATGACAAGCCCCGTCAGCGTCCCGAAGAGGCCCACCTGTCCGAGCAGGATCGCGATCGGATAGATCATCACCTGATAGGGGATGAAGGCGCCGAGGATCAGGATGGTGAAGAACACATCCGCCCCCTTGAACCGCCAGTTCGCCAGCGCATAGCCGTTGACCGAGGCGATGGCGATCGACACGATCACCGAGGGCACCGTGATATAGACCGAATTCATGAACCCGCGCGACAGCCCGTCGCAATTGATCCCGGTGCAGGCCTCGGCCCAGGCTTTCTTCCAGGGGGCGAAGGTGATCTCCATCGGCGGAGAGAAGATGTTGCCCAGCCGGATTTCCGGCATCCCCTTGAGCGAGGTCACGACCATCACGTAGAGCGGCACGAGATAGTAGAGCGCGATCACGATCAGCGTGCCGTAGAGCATCACGTTCGTGCCCGACAGCACCCGCCGCGGCCGCGGGCCGCGCGGCCCCTCCATCAGGGCGGCATCGGCGGACAGGTCAGCCACGCTTCTTCCCCCCGAATTCCAGATAGGCCCAGGGGATCAGGATGATGATCACCGACAGAAGCATCATGGTCGAGGCGGCAAAACCCTGGCCGAGGTTCTGCGCGCCGAACAGGTGCTGCATGACATAGATCGCCGGCATGTCCGAGGCGAGCCCCGGCCCCCCCGAGGTCTGGGCGATGACAAGGTCATAGACCTTGATGATCCCGCTCGCGATCAGGACAAGCGCCGTGACGAAGACCGGCCGCATCATCGGGATGATGACATGGGTATAGGTCTTCCAGGTCGGAATCCCGTCCACCCGCGCGGCCTTCCAGATGTCGTCGTCGATCCCCCGCAGACCGGCCAGCATGATGCACATCACAAGCCCCGTCCCCTGCCAGAGCCCGGCGATCAGAAGTCCGTAGAGCACGATGTCGGCATCATAGAGCGGGTCGAAGGTGAAGCTGTCCCACCCGAGCGAGCGCACGACATGCTGCACCCCGAATTCGGGGTTCAGGATCCACTGCCACACCAGCCCCGTCACGATGAAGGACAAGGCGAAGGGATAGAGAAAGATCGTCCGGAACACGTCCTCGCCCCTGACCTTGCGGTCGAGCAGCGTGGCCAGGAAGAACCCGATCACCAGCGTCAGGATCAGCGAGAAGGATCCGAAGATGGCAAGGTTTTCGATCGCCCCCCACCAGCGCGAGGAGGACCAGAGCCTGTCGTACTGGTCGAGCCCGACGAATTTCAGCTTGGGCAGCATGCCCGACTTGGTGAAACTGTAAAGCACGGTCCAGGCCGTGCAGCCGACAAAGATCACCAGCGCCGTCAGCACCATCGGGATCGAGGCGATCTTGGCCGTCATGTTGCGCAGCAGCCGGACAGGCCGCGGTGCCGCGGCTCCGGACGGGCCGGACCTGTCGTGATCGATGGCGGACATCAGCACCCTTTCCGATGGCCGGGGCCGCGCCGTCACGGGCGCGGCCCCTTCGCTCGGTCCGTCAGGATCAGTCGGCGTTGCCGATGATTTCGGCATAGCGCGCCTGCGCATCTGCCGCGGCCATGTCGGTCGACCAGAATTCGGTCATCAGGTCGTTGATCTGCTGGTTGGTGTCGGGCGACAGAAGCACCGTCCCCGCCGGCAGGATGTTGCCCGAAGCCAGAAGCTCGAGCCCCTTGCGCGTGCAGTCGTTGACCGCGCCCATGTCCACATCGCCGCGGATCGGCAGTGACCCCTTGGCCGCGTTGAAAGACACCTGCACCGCGGGCGTGAGCAGAAGTGCGGCGAGCTGCTTTTGCGCCGCCGTGACTTCGGGGTCGTCCTGCGCGGGGAAGTAGAAGGCGTCCCCGCCGGTATCGAGCACCGCGTTAAGCCCCAGGCCCGGCAGGCAGGAATAGTCCTTGCCCGCGACCTGTCCGGCCAGCGCGAATTCGCCTTGCGCCCAGTCACCCATGATCTGCGCGCCGGCCTGACCGGTGATCACCATGTTGGTGGCCTGGTTCCAGTCCTGCACATTGGTGCCGCGCGACCATTCCCGCGCCTGCGCCGCCGCCTCGAACACCTTGGCGTATTCCGGCCCGGCGGCAACTTCGGCATTCTTGTCGCGGTTCACGGCGAGCCAGGCATCGTTGCCGGCGACCGCGATCGCCATCACGCCGAAGGCGCCCGACTGCTGCCAGGACTGCCCGCCCATCGCCAGGGGCAGCTTGCCCTGCGCGACCAGGTCCGGGGCCGAGGCCGCGAATTCCGTCCAGTTGGTCGGCACCGGCAGGCCCGCATCCTCATAGAACTTGTGGCTGATCCACATCCACTGCCAGGAATGGATGTTGACCGGCGCGCAATAGATGCGCCCCTCATAGGTGCAGGCATCCAGCAGGTTCGACGGGTTGACGATGTTCTTCCAGCCCTCGGCCTCGGCCACGTCGGTCAGGTCCAGCATCAGGCCC
>JBEIDZ010000119.1:0-7573 GCA_040383215.1 Paracoccaceae bacterium
CCGGTCAAAACGGCACGTCGGTATCACGTCGGTATTACGTCGGTATCGCGTCGGTGCGATTCCTGACCGGAGGACAGGTTAACGCGGGCGGGGCCGGCAAGGCTGCCCTTCTGTTACCGGTGCCCCGGGCGCGCCCGCGAGCGAGAGAGCGCGCGCGCGGTGCCGGGTGTCAGGCGTCGCGGCGGGCGATCCAGTCGTGGTCGGGGTGGTTCTGGAATCGCCATTTGCGCAATGGCCCGGCCATGACGTTGAGATAGTAGAGATCGTAGCCATAGGGCGCGCCGCAGGGATGGTGGCCTTTGGGCACAAGGACGAGATCGTGGTTGGAGACGGTCATCGTTTCGTCGAGTGTGCCGTCCTCGGTGAAGACGCGCTGATGGGCATAGCCCTGCGGCGGGTTCAGGCGGTGATAGTAGGTCTCTTCAAGATAGGTCATGCGGGGGAAGTCATCCTCGTCATGCCGGTGCGGCGGGTAGGAGGACCAGTGCCCGGCGGGGGTATAGACCTCGGTCACCAGAAGCTGATCGGCGACGTCGCGGTCTTCCATCGCGATGGGGTGGATGTAGCGCGTGTTCGTGCCCTTGCCGCGGGTGACCATGGCGATGCCTTCGGGGCCGATGCGGGCGGGGGGGTGGTCGCCGCGCGCAGGGGCGGAACAGACGGCGAGCGTGCAGGGGGTGGTGGCGGTCGCGGTCCAGCCCTGCCCGGGCGGCAGGTAGAGCGCATGGGGCGGGCGGCGGTCGAAAACATCCAGCCGGTCGCCCATCAGGCCCCAGTCCTGCCCGGCGGCGGTGACCCGGGCCTTGCCTTCGACCAGGACGAGGATGACCTCGCGCGCATCTGTCGCGCCGGTCGCCGTCTCGCCGGGGGCGAGGCGGTGGAGCGCGAAGCCGACATGGGACCAGCCGGCATCGGCGGGCGTGATGTCGTGGACGAGCCCCGCAGGGCGGAGGGGCTTGCGCAGGAGGGGGGTCATTTCGTCTTGGCCTCCTCCTCGGCGCGGGCGCGGATTTCTTCGGCATCGAAGCCGATGAAGAAGCCCCAGGCGGCGATCAGGCCGATGCCGCCGAAGAGCATCCCCCAGGCCGGGCCGCCGCTGGTGAATTCGAAGGCCGCCCAGCCCAGGCACAGCGCCACGGTGGCGATCCGCCGCCAGAGCGGGATGAAGAACGGATGGCGCAGTCCGAAGAAGTCCTTCTTCATCGTCACTCCCTTCTGATCGCGTCCTGCGCCCCGCGGGCGCGCGGTGTCATCCTGCGGCAAGCCCGGTCTCGCGCGCAAGGCGCCTGAGGGTGGCCAGGCCGAGCGTCTGGTAGAGCAGCGGATTGCGGGCCACGGGGTCCTGTTCAGCCTCGATCACGATCCAGCCGTCGTAGCGGGCGTCCTTGAGGATGCGCGGGAGGGGGGCGAAGTCGATGGCACCCTCCTGGTCGCCGGGGACGGTGAAGGCGCCGGCAAAGACCGCGTCGAGGAAGGAGAGCCCCTCGGCCCGGGTGCGGCGGAGGATCGGGGCGCGGACGTTCTTGGCATGAAAATGGGCGACGCGGCCGACATGGGCGGCGAGCACGGCGGCAGGGTCGCCGCCGCCGAAATAGCAATGGCCGGCGTCGAAGAGGAGATGGGTGGCGGGGCCGGTCGCGGCCATGAAGGCGTCGATATCCTCGGGGCTTTCGACCACGGTGCCCATGTGGTGGTGATAGGCGAGCCGGATGCCCTGGGTCTGGAGGTAGGCGGCGAAGGCTTCGACCTTGCCTCCCCAGTCGGCCATCCGGGCGGGAGAGAGGCGGGGGCGGTCGTTGACGGGGGTGGTGCGGTCGCCCTGGACGGAGTTCGACGTCTCGCACCCGATGAGCACGGTGGAGCCGTTGTGCCGGAGCCGGGCGAGCGCGCCCTGGACGGCGGCGATCTCGTCCTCGACCGAGCGGACGAGCAGGTT
Organism: Paracoccaceae bacterium; assembly: GCA_040383215.1. Taxonomy (GTDB): domain Bacteria; phylum Pseudomonadota; class Alphaproteobacteria; order Rhodobacterales; family Rhodobacteraceae; genus JBEIDZ01. The sequence continues at coordinate 1,937 of JBEIDZ010000119.1, forward strand.
CATCGAATACCAGCCCGAGATGTAGACAAGCCCGTGGCGGGCGAGCAGGGCGCGCAGGGCTTCGGGGTCGGCGGGCCAGCGGTGGCCGTTCTCGATCCCGTCGAAGCCGATCTGGCGGCCGGCCTCGTCAAGGATCGTCTCGGTCGGGATATGGGCGCCGATGCTCTGGTCGTCGTCATTGGCCCAGGCGATGGGATTGGTGCCGAAGCGGATCATGAGAGCCTCTGGCGCGCGAGCCCGGCGACATAGGCGGCGCGGGCGGCGAGCACCTCGGCCCGGGAGGAGACCTCGGGGACGGCGACATCCCACCAGTGGCCGCCATGCGGGGTGGAGGGATAGGGGTCGGTGTCGATGACGACGACGAGGGGGCCTGTGGCGCCGTGGCGGCGGGCGAGGGCGGCCTCGAGCTCGGCGATGGTGGCGGCCTTGACGGCGGTGGCGCCGAGGGCTGCGGCATGGGCGGCAAAGTCCACGCGCGAGGGGCCGGCGCCGCGGGCATCCTTCAGGAGGTTGTTGAACTCGGCCCCGCCGGTGGCGCGCTGGAGGCGGTTGATGCAGCCGAAGCCGCGGTTGTCGGTGATGACGAGGGTGATCGGGATCGCCATCATCGCGGCGGTGGCCAGTTCGCTGTTGGCCATGAGGTAGCTGCCGTCGCCCAGCATGCAGATCACGTCGCGGGCGGGGTCGGCCATCTTCATGCCGATGGCGCCGGCGATTTCATAGCCCATGCAGGAGAAGCCGTATTCCATGTGGTAGGACATGGGCCGCGTTGCCTTCCAGAGCTTGTGCAATTCGCCCGGCATGGTGCCGGCGGCGCACATGATGGCGGTGTCGGGCGTGGAGGCGCGCTGGACGGCGCCGATGACCTGCGCATCGGTGGGCAGCGCGTTGCCGTCGGGGGGGGCGGCGGTGAGGGGGTCGACCAGGGCGAACCAGTCGGCCTTGAGCGCGGCGGCGGGGGCGCGGGGGGGGAGGTCTGCCAGCGCGGCGGAAAGCGCGTCGAGCCCGGCGCGGGCATCCGCGCAGAGGGGGGCGGCGCCGCGCTTCATCGCGTCATAGGCGTTGACGTTGAGCGAGACGAGCGCGGCGTCGTGGCGGAAGAGCGCCCAGGAGCCGGTGGTGAAGTCCTGGAACCGCGTGCCGACGCCAAGCACGACATCGGCGGCGGCGGCGACCGAGTTGGCCGAGGAGGCGCCGGTCACGCCGACGGGGCCGAAGTTCAGCGGATCGTCCCAGGGCAGCGCGGATTTGCCGGCCTGGGTTTCGACCACGGGGATGCCGAAGGCGCGGGCAAAGGCGGCAAGGCTGTCGGTCGCGCCGGAATAATGCACGCCGCCGCCGGCGACGATCACGGGGCGTTCGGCGCCGCGCAGGAGGGCGGCGACGGCGGCCAGTTCGGCCGGGTCGGGCGGGGGGCGGCGGATGTGCCAGGTGCGGGGGGTGAAGAAGGCTTCGGGCCAGTCGAAACCTTCGGCCTGGACATCCTGGCAGAAGGCGAGCGTGACGGGCCCGCATTCGGCGGGATCGGTCATCACGCGCATGGCGCGGGGTAGGGCTGTCAGCAGGTGTTCGGGCCGGGTGATGCGGTCGAAATAGCGGCTGACGGGGCGGAAGCAGTCATTGGCGCCGATGGTGCCGTCGCCGAAATCCTCGACCTGCTGGAGCACGGGGTCGGGGCCGCGGTTGGCAAAGACATCGCCGGGGACAAAGAGCACCGGAAGCCGGTTGACATGGGCGACGCCGGCGGCGGTGACCATGTTGAGCGCGCCCGGCCCGATGGAGGAGGTGACCATCATCGCATGGCGCCGGCCCAGCTGCTTGGCATAGGCGATGGCGGCATGGGCCATGGTTTGTTCGTTGTGGCCGCGCCAGGTGGGGAAGGCATCGCCCGCTTCGTGCAACGCTTCGCCCAGGCCCGCGACATTGCCGTGGCCGAAGATCGCCCAGGTGCCGGAGAGGAAGGGCAGGCCATCTTCGGCCATCTGGACCGAGAGCCAGCGGACCATGGCCTGCGCGGCAGTCAGACGGATCGTGGCCATCAGGGGACCTCTGTGAGTTGTTCGAAGTGGATGGGAAAGGCCGCCCTCAGCGTATTGGCGACGGTGGAGATTTCGGTCGTGTCGTTGAAGATGGTGCGAAGCTGGTCCGGGTCAGCGCCGGCCAGCTGCACGGCGACATGCGCGCGGACCACGCGCGGCGGGTTTCCGGCCAGTCCCATGGTGACCTTGACCGAGTCGACCGTGATCGGAGTCTTGGCCGCATGGGCGACGATGTGCAGTTCGTTCCAGAAACCGCCGCCGAGCGCAGATGCGAGCAGTTCGGCGCCGTGGAAGCCAAGCCCCTGGCCACCGGACATGCCCTGGGGGCGGTCGGCGATGACGGTGCGGGAGCCGATCCGACCGAGCCCGGCCTCGGTCCCCTCTATCCTGACGAAGTGAACGGCGACGGACTTGGTCATCTTCTTTCCTGCGCGGCGGGGCGCGCCGCATCCCAGATCTTGCAGAGCGCGGCATAATCCGCCGCCATGCGGGCGACCGCGCCTGCATCATCCAGCCGGCCGGCGAACCAGTCGCGCGCGGGGGCGCCGAAGATCGTGCGGCCGACGGCGAAACCCTTGACCAGCGGACGCGCCGCCGCAAGCCGGAAACTGTCGGCCAGCCTGTCGGCCGGGGCATCGAGACCAAGGACGAGGATGCCGCGGGTATGGGAGTCGTTGCGGTCGATGGCGGCAACGGTCAGGTCCCAGGCGGCGGCGGTCGCAAAGGGTTCGAGCTTCCACCAGTCGGGGGTGATGCCATGGTCATAGATGCGCTGGATCACCGCGGGCGTGGTCGTGTCATCGACAGGGCCGACCCTGGAGGGGATCACCTCGAGCAGGAATTCGAGCCGGTTGCGCCGCGCGGCGGCAAAGACGCGCGCGAGGGCGGCAAGCTGGGTGTCCCACATCGCGGCATCGTCGCCGGGGTGGCAGAAGCAGAGCGCCTTGACGACGTGGGAGAGCGGCCATTCGACGAGCCCGCCGCAATCGGGGCCGATCTCCTCTTCGAAGGCGAGGGGGCGGGAGCCGGGGCGTTCCACGGGCCGCCCGATCCAGAGGCCGGTGCCGGCGGCGCGCCAGAGCGCATCGCGCCCGAGCCGGCCATCGCAGAGGATGCCGAAGCCGTCACGCCCGGCCTGGACGGTCAGGGCGGCGTCGAGGCAAAGCTCCTTGAAGCGACCGACACGGGCGGGGGTGGCGCCCGGCATGTCTTCCATCTGGGCGCGGTGGTCGAAGGCAAAGACGCGCAGGTCGGCGATCTGGCCGTGGCGGTTGGTCGCCCAGTGGACCTGTTCGAGGGGCGCATCCTTGCGCAGCGCCGGGGTCACCACGCCGCGGGCGAGAAAGAACTGCAATTCGTCCCACGAGGGATAGGCGGGGGTGCAGCCATGGCGCGAGACGGCGAGCGCGCCGCAGGCATTGGCATAGGTCAGCGCGACCGGCCATGGCGCATCGTCGAGCCAGCCGCGCAGCAGCCCGGCCATGAAGCCGTCGCCGGCCCCTAACACATTGAACACGTCGATCGGAAACCCGGGGCCGGCTTCGCCCTCATCAAGAGAGGCCGGGAGCGGGCCGGGGAAGGCTGACGCCCCCATCGGCCCGCGTTTGCACACAAGAACAGCCCCCGACACGGCGCGAACCTTGCGCAGTGCCGTCATCGTGGCGGGCGAACCCCCCGCGATGTGGAACTCTTCCTCGGTGCCCACGATAAGGTCGAAAAGGTGAAGATGGCGTTGAAGAGCCTCGGTCACGGCGGCGGATTCGATGTAGCGGCTTTCGCCCTGCCCATGGCCTGCGAGGCCCCAGAGATTGGGGCGGTAATCGATGTCAAGTGCGGTGCGCGCGCCGTGTTTGCGAGCAAGATCAAGGGCTTTGAGCACAGCCGCGGCGGTGCGCGGGTGGCTGAGATGCGTGCCCGTGGCCACCACGCAGCGCGCCTCGGCGATGAAGTCTTCGTCGATGTCGTCTTCGCAGAGCGCCATATCCGCGCAATTTTCACGATAAAAGATCAGCGGAAACTGGCGGTCGTCGCGGATGCCGAGCAGGACGAGCGCGGTCAGGCGGTCGGGGTCGGTACGGACGCCGCGCACATCGACGCCTTCGCGGGCCAGTTCCTCGCGGATGAAGCGGCCCATGTGTTCGTCGCCCACGCGGGTGATCAGCGCCGACCGCAGGCCAAGCCGCGCGGCGCCGGCGGCCATGTTGGTCGGGCTGCCGCCGATATACTTGTTGAACGAGCCCATATCTTCGAGCCGGCCACCGACCTGGGCGCCGTAGAGGTCGACCGAGGACCGGCCGATGGTGATCACGTCGAGCGTGCGCGTCATCGTGTCATTCCCGCCTGCGTGACCCCCCGGGGCGCCGGCCTTTCAGCCGATCTCGGTCACTGTCACGGCGCGGCCCTCGGCCACGGATTTGAGCGCCGCATCGGCCAGGATCAGCGCGCGCAGGCCGTCGTCGCCGGTCGTGGGCGTGGCGGCGCCGGTCTTGACCGACGCGACGAAGGCCGTGATTTCGTTGGCATAGGCGGCGACATAGCGCGTCATGAAGAAGTTCAGGAGCGGCGGGCGGTGGAAGCCCGCGCCATCGGCCAGTTCGATATTGGCCTCGGCGGTGTTGAGCGCGGAGGCGGCGCCCTTGTCGCCCAGCACCTCGATCCGCTGGTCATAGCCATAGGCGGCGCGGCGGGAATTGGTGATGACGGCCTGCCGGCCCGAGGCGGTGCGCAGGATGACGTTGACCGAATCGTAGTCGCCCGCCCGGCCGATGGCCGGATCGGTGAGGACCGAGGCGGCGGCGAGAACGGTTTCGGGCTCTTCGCCCAGAAGCCAGCGCGCCATGTCGAAGTCGTGGATCGTCATGTCGCGGAAGATGCCGCCCGAGCGCGCGATATAGTCGAGCGGGGGCGCGCCGGGGTCGCGCGAGGAGATCGTCACCATCTCGACCCGGCCCACGCGGCCGGCGTCGATCGCGGCGCGTACGGCCATGAAATCGGGGTCGAAGCGGCGGTTGAAGCCGACCATGAGCACGCCCTTCGCGGCGGCAACGGTGGAGAGGCACGCGCGCACGCGGGCGACGGACAGGTCGATCGGCTTTTCGCAGAAGACGGCCTTGCCGGCCTGGACGAAGCGTTCGATCAGGTCGGCATGGGTGTCGGTCGGGGTGCAGATCACGACCGCGTCGATGCCGGGATCGGCGGCGATGGCGTCGATCGTGGCGACGCGCGCACCATGGGCGGCGGCGAGCGCCGATGCCGCATCCGGCAGGGCATCGGCCACGGCGACAAGGACGGCATCGGGGTTGCCGCCGATGGCGCGGGCATGGACCTTGCCGATCCGCCCCGCGCCGAGAAGCCCGAATCTCACGCTCATTCTTTCACCCTTGTTGCGGACGGGCCCCCGTCCGATCCTGGTCTGGCCTCCGGGCGGGTCCGGTCGCGCGGAGCACGGGCCCGTGGCGGGCGCAGGCTCCGGCGCGGCGTGTCGGCGCGGGGGCCTTTGTCCGGTGTGCCATCGCATGCCCTGCCCGAAAGGACCATCCGGCCCGGGCCGCGATTCGTCAACGGCGGCGGGGCGCTTTCGCCTCAGCGCTGATGGGGC
>JBEIDZ010000120.1:0-7555 GCA_040383215.1 Paracoccaceae bacterium
AGCGCTGGTGCGCCCGGCACCCCAGCGGGTCTGCCGGCGCCGCAGGTGGCTGCCGGGAACGCGCCGGACGGGGCGGTTTCAGAGGGTGCCGGGCTTGCCGGGTCAGGCGGGGCCGTCGCGACGGGTCCCGATGACGAAGCGCCGGACAACGGTGTCACCCCGGGGCCGGGGCCGGATGTGCTGATCGAGCCGCCGGTCCTGTCGGTTCCGGCGCCCGATGGCGGCGCTGTGACCGCAGGGACGGGGGCGGCACCGGTCCCGCCGCCGTCGCGCCCATCGGGTCTGGCGGGGGCAACAGAACGGGATGCGGCAGGAGGCCCGCCCGCGGACGGAAGTTTTGTCAACGCGATGGACAGCCCGCCGGGCAAGCGTCCGCGCGTGAGGGCGGAGTCGGACGACGGATGACAGGATCGGCCGGGTCCGGCCTCCGGGGTGACACGGGCCGGGCGGTTGGCTATACCCGCGCCGGGACAAGGGGGCGGCAGCACATGAACAGGGCCGAGTTCATCTTTGCCACTGCGGTGATTCTGTTTCTGGCCTTTGCGCTGGGATGGTTTGCCAACTGGCTTGTCCACCGCTTCACCCGCGTGACGCAGGCCGATATCGGCGAACTCGACCGTCTGGCGCAGGCGCTGCACGATGCCGAGGAGACGCGCGACCAGGCGATCATCTATCTCCAGCAGCGGGAATCGGAGCTGAGCAACCAGCTCAGCCAGACCGAGGCGGAGCTGCGCGCGGCGATGGACGGGCTGCGCGAGGCGCGGCGCGAGGCCGCCGATCTGCGCGGGCAGTTCGAACGGCACAAAAGCTAGGCGGCTGCCCGTCAGACCTGGGGCAGGTCCGCGATCAGACGGTCGATGTCGCCGCCGCGCTGGTCAAGCATGGCCTGAATCTCGGTCCGCTCGGACAGGAGCATGTTCACGCCTTCGATGATGATGTTGAAGAATTTCGTCCGGCCCGAGGCATCCGAGACCCAGAAATCCACCCGGAAGGGTGCTTCGCCGACAAGGATCGCCGTCGTTTCGACCTCGACCCCGTTGGGCACGTTGCGGGCGGTCACGACCTGGATCTGCCCGCCGATGAATTCGCGGAAGCGCCGGCCGTATTTGCGCGCGATATAGGTCGAGAAGGCATCGGTATAGGCGGCAAGCTGCGCCCGCGAGGCCGACCGCGCATCGCTGCCGAGCGAATAGCGCGCGATCGTGGGCACGTCGGCATAGGCTTCGAAAATGCGTTCGAAATCGTCGAGCATGCGGGATTCGGACTTGCCCGAGGCGATCACGGCGTTGACGTCGGCCACCAAGCGGTCGACCAGCGCCTGGGCTTCGGCAAGGCCGACGGCGCGGGCGGCGGGTGCCCCGGCGGCAAGGATGGCTGCGGCGGCAGCATGGGCCAGCACGGCCCGGCGTGACAGGAGAGGTGTCATTGCTGGTCCTCGTAGGGATCGAAATAGTAGTCTTCATCGGTCGGTCCGGCGGCTTGCGGCCCGGTTCCGGACAGTTCGTAGCGGCGGTTCTGCAGATAGATCAGGCGAAGCTGCGCATAGCTGTCGGCGCTTTCCCAGACGCTGTCGAATGTATCGTCGAACTTGCCCCGTTCGACGATGATTTCCCCAACCTGGGCGATGGTGTCGGTTTCCAGCAGCTCGGACGTGGTGTCATTCAGCGGCGGTTGCACCCCGAACATCTGAAGGGGGTCGAAAAAGAAATCGACCACGATCCCGACGGCATCCCGTTCGGTCGAAGGCCCCAGACCCGGAAGCTCGAGATAGGCGCCTTCCGCAATGCCCCACACGGCGAGCGTTTCGCCGAAATCCGCATCCGATTCGACCACGCCGATCCGGCCGGCCGGGTCGAAAAAGCCGAGGACCCCGACCGTCGTGTTCAGGATGAATCGCAGCGAATTGCGGACCGTGCCCTTGACATCGCCTTGCAGGAGACTGTTGGCCGCCGCGTTCGGCAGGCCGGCATTGTCCGAGAAGTTGACGATCCCGTCCTTGACGATGTCGGGAAGGTAGGACACCGCCTCTCCTGCCGGGTCGAGGATGGACTGGTCGAAGCCTTTGTTGAAGGCATGCACCTGTCGGTTGACCGGTTCGTAAGGGTCGTTGATCTCTGTTCCGGGGCGGGCCGTGCTGCAGCCGGAAAGAAGCACTGCCGCGCAGGCAAGCGCAGCCAGACGGCCGGTGCGCGGCGGGCGGATGCGAAGGGAAGGGAGCCGGGACACGATATGGCAAAGGGCCTGGACGAAGCTTTCGGTCATCAAATAGCGGCTTGCGCGGAAATGGCCAATGGTGGAAGTCGCGGGCGCGGTCAACATCATCGCGATCCTCTGCAACGGGTGCAGACAGGGGGTCGGTGGCATGCGACACTGGTCGCTGCGGTTTCTGGCACAGGGCGGGCGGACAGCGATGGCAACGGGTGATCGTCAGGGGGCAGGCCGGGCCGAACTCAGGGCCGCGCGCAACGAAAGCCTCTGGCTTTATGTTGCCGTCGCGCTCTTCAGCCTGTTTGTCAACGTGCTGATGCTGACCGGCCCGCTCTACATGCTCAATGTCTATGACCGCGTGCTCGGCTCGCGGTCGTTCGAGACGCTGATCGCGCTTTCGGTCCTGGTCGCGTTTCTTTACGGGATGATGGGCCTGCTTGATTATGTGCGCGGCCGGGTGATGGGACGGGTCGGCGCGCGGTTTCAGGCCCGGCTTGACCGGCGGGTCTTTTCGGCGGCGATGCGCGCGACATCCTCCGGGCGTGTCCTGCGCCAGGCAGGGTCGGCGCTGCGCGATCTCGAATCGATCCAGCGGCTTCTGACTTCGCCCGCGCTCATGTCGGTCTTTGACCTGCCCTTTGCGCCGATCTTCTTTTTCGGGATCTTCATCTTCCATCCCTGGATGGGCTGGCTTGGCGTCATCGGGGCAGCGCTTCTGATCGCGCTGGCATTGCTGAACCAGTGGGCAACCCGCCGGCCGCTCGAGACGGCGAATGCCACCACGATGCAGGCCGAGATGCTGGGAAGCCAGATCCGCGGCGAATCGGACCTGATCCAGGCGCTGGGCATGCGCAACGCGGCCTTTGCCCGCTGGAACGAGGCGCGCGCCCGTTCGCTTGAAGCGGGGATCACGGCGGCGGATGCGGGGGGCACCTATGGCGCGCTGATCCGGACGATCCGCCTGTTCCTGCAATCGGCGATGCTGGGGCTTGGCGCCTATCTCGTGCTCCAGGCCGAGATGACGGCCGGCGCGATGATCGCAGGGTCGATCCTGCTGGGTCGGGCGCTGGCGCCGATCGAGAGTCTGGTGACCCAGTGGGCGGTGTTCCAGCGTGCGCGCGAGGGCTGGGACAATCTGGCCATCCTTCTGGGCGAGATCCCCGTCGAGAACAAGCGCACCGCCCTGCCCCGGCCCAAGGGGCGGCTTGTCGTCGAACAGGTCACGGTGATCCCGCCGGGCGAAAATGCCGCCACGCTGCGGATGGTCAGCTTTACGGTCGAACCCGGTCAGGCGGTCGGCGTGATCGGTGTCTCGGGCGCGGGGAAATCCACGCTGGCACGGGCGCTGATCGGGCTTTGGCAACCGGTTGCCGGCAAGATCAGGCTCGATGGTGCGGCGCTTGACCAGTACGACCCCGACGTGCTGGGCCAGTACATCGGTTATCTGCCGCAGCGGGTGGCGCTGTTTGACGGGACGATCAAGGACAACATCGCCCGCCTGTCGGGCGCGCCGGACGATGCGGCCGTGGTCCGCGCAGCCCAGCGCGCCGGGGCGCACGAGATGATCCTGCAACTGCCCGACGGCTATGACACGCGGGTGACGGCATCGGGCGGGCGGCTGTCGGGCGGGCAGATCCAGCGGATCGGCCTTGCGCGCGCCATGTATGGCGATCCGGTCATGGTCGTGCTGGACGAGCCGAATTCGAACCTCGACAATGACGGGTCGGTTGCGCTGAACCTTGCCATCCGCGCGATGAAGGCCGAGGGCAAGTGCATCCTGATCATGGCGCACCGGCCGGCGGCGATCCAGGAATGCGACATGCTGCTGATGGTCGAAGGGGGGATGCGCCGCGCCTTCGGACCCAAGGACGAGGTGCTGCGCGAGATCACCAAGAACTATCGCGAGCTTGCCCAACCCGGCGGGACAGGGGGCGTGACATGAGCGGGGAGAAGACCGACCGCTGGTCGGCGCGGGGTCCGCTGATCGGCGGGTTCCTGGGGCTTCTGGTGCTGGTCGGCGGCTTCGGGACCTGGGCCGTCCTGACGCATATCGCCGGGGCCGTGATCGCGCCGGGCCGGGTCGAGGTGGACCAGAACCGGCAGGTCGTGCAGCACCCCGATGGCGGTGTTGTGGCGGACATCCTTGTCAAGGAAGGCGATGTGGTGGCCGAGGGTGATCTGCTGATCAGCCTCGACCCCTCCGAACTCGACTCGGAACGCGCCGTGGTCGAGGGGCAGCTTTTCGAGGTGCTGGCCCGGCGCGCGCGCTTCGAGGCCGAGCGGGACGGGGCGCCCGTGCTGGTCTTTGATCCGCTGCTGGCCGAGTCGGCCAACCCCGTTGCTGCCGAACTGATGGAGGGGCAGCAGCGGCTTTTCGAGGCGCGGCTCGAATCGGCCGAGGCCGAGAAGAGCCAGCTGTCCAAGCGGCGCGACCAGATCGAAGACCAGATCGAGGGCATCCGCGCGCAGCAGGCGGCCACGGCCGAACAGTTGCGGCTGATCGAGATGGAACTGGCAGACCAGCAGAGCCTGCTTGATCGCGGGCTTGCCCAGGCGTCCCGGGTTCTGGCCCTGCAGCGCGAGATGGCCAACCTGACGGGGCAGGCCGGCGAGCTGACCTCGGCCGTCGCCCAGGCCGAGGGGCGGATCACCGAGATCGAGATCGAGATCCTGCGCATCGAGACGACCCGACGCGAGGATGCGATCACCCGCCTGCGCGACCTGCAGTTCAACGAGATCGAGCTGGCCGAACGGCGCCGCGCATTGATCGAGAAGCTGGACCGGCTGGATATCCGGGCGCCCGTGTCGGGCGTCGTCTATGGGATGCAGGTCTTTGCGCCCCGGTCGGTGATCCGCCCGGCGGACCCCGTTCTCTTTCTCATTCCGCAGGACAGGCCCCTGATCATCACGACGCAGGTCGAACCGATCCATATCGACCAGATTCACCCCGGGCAGTCCGTCACCGTGCGCTTTCCTGCCTTCGACCAGCGGCGGACGCCCGAACTGATGGGGCGCATCACGCTTGTCTCGGCCGATGCCTTTCAGGATGAACAGTCGCGGATGTCGTTCTATCGCGCGCAGGTCGAGCTTCTGCCGGGAGAGATGGAGCGGGTGCCGGGCGGGATGACACTGCTGCCCGGCATGCCGGTCGAGGCCTTCATCCGCACCGAAGATCGGACGCCCTTCGACTATCTGGTCAAGCCGCTGGCCGACTACTTTGCCCGCGCCTTCCGCGAAGGCTGAGACGCGCGGGAGTTGAAGCCTCCCGGCGCGCAGGCTAGCGTCATGCGGCAACAGGCGGCGGAGGGCGAGATGGCGGGACGGATCGAGGCGCGACTGGCGGAACTGGGCATCATCCTGCCCGATGCGCCGGCGCCGGCGGCGAATTACGTGCCCTTCGTGACCGTTGGCGACCTGCTCCATGTCTCGGGACATATCTCGAACGGCCACGCGGGGCTGATCAAGGGGCGACTGGGCGAGGGGATGTCGGTCGAGGAGGGCGCTGCCGCGGCGCGCGCCTGTGCGCTGAGCCTGCTCGCCCAGGTCAGGGCGGCCTGCGACGGCGACCTTGACCGGCTGGTGCGGGTCGTCAAGCTCACGGGCTTTGTCGCCTCGGCCCCGCATTTCGCCGACCAGCCCAAGGTCGTCAACGGTGCCTCTGACCTGATGGTCGCGGTGCTGGGCGAGGCCGGGCGGCATGCGCGTTCGGCCGTGGGCGTGGCCGCGCTGCCACTGGGCGTCGCGGTCGAGGTCGAAGGCCTCTTCCAGATCGGCTGATGCTGCCCGCGGCTTTCCTGGACCGGCCCATCGCCCACCGGGCGCTGCACGATGCGGCACAGGGCCGGCCCGAAAACAGCCGCGCCGCCCTGCGCGCCGCCATCGCGGGCGGATACGGGATCGAGATCGACGTCCAGCCGTCGGCCGATGGCGTGCCGATGGTCTTTCATGACGAAGACCTTGACCGGCTGACCGATGCGACAGGGCCGGTGAATGCGCGCAGCGCTGCCGCGCTTGGGCAGATCAGGCTTCGTGACAGCGACGAGGGTATCCCGACGCTGGCCGAAGTGCTGGAGATCGTCGGCGGCCGGGTTCCGCTGCTCGTCGAGATCAAGGATCAGGACGGGCAGATGGGGGAAGGGATCGGCCCGCTCGAGGCGGCGACGGCGCGGGTGCTGGCGGGATATGCGGGCCCGGTGGCGGTCATGTCCTTCAACCCCCATTCGGTCGCCGCGATGGCGCGCCTTGCCCCCGGCATTCCGCGCGGGCTTACCACCTCGGCCTGGGACCCCGCCGACTGGGCCCCCGTCGCGCCCGCCGTCTGCGACCGGCTGCGCGACATCCCCGATTATGAGCGCACCGGGGCCTGCTTCATCAGCCACGAGGCGACCGACCTTGCCCGCCCGCGCGTGGCCGAGCTTGCCCGTGCGGGCGCCGCGATCCTGTGCTGGACCATCTGCTCGCCTCAGGCCGAGGCAAGCGCGCGGCGGATCGCGCAGAATGTCACCTTCGAAGGCTATCCGGCTTGACCCCGGCCTGCCGGGTCACACCATCGCATCCATGCCCCAGCCCCCTGCAGATACGACGATCCGGATCGCCACCCATGCCAGCCTGAACGAGATCGGCCAGTCCGCCTGGGATGCCTGCGCCTGCCCCGAGGCGGCTGATGGCGGCAGGCCCGCCGACCCCTTCACCACCTGGCGGTTCCTGAGCGCGCTGGAAGAGAGCCGCTCGGTCGGCCCCGGCACGGGCTGGACGCCGCGCTATCTGACCGCGCAGATGGGCGGCGCGGTGATCGCCGTTGCGCCGCTTTATGTGAAATCCCACAGCCAGGGCGAATACATCTTCGACCATTCCTGGGCCGATGCCTATGAACGCGCGGGCGGCCGGTATTACCCCAAGCTCCAGATCGCAGTTCCCTTTACCCCCGCGGCCGGCCGCCGCTTCCTGACCCGTCCGGGGCACGAGGCCGAGGGGATTGCCGCGCTGGCCGAAGGCGCGGTCCGCATCGCCGCCGAGAACCGCTTCTCCTCGGTTCATGTCACCTTCTGCACCGTGGCCGAGGCCGAGGCCGGCACGCGACTTGGCCTGATGCCGCGCGCCAGCCAGCAGTTCCACTGGGAGGACCGCGGCTTTGGCGATTTCGAGGGCTTCCTGTCCAGCCTGTCCTCGCGCAAGCGCAAGATGATCCGCAAGGAACGCGAGACTGCGCAGGGCTTTGGCGGAGAGATCGTCGCCCTGACCGGCGACGCCATCGAGCCCCGCCACTGGGACCATTTCTGGGCGTTCTATCAGGATACCGGCAGCCGCAAATGGGGCCGGCCCTACCTGACCCGGGCCTTTTTCGACC
>JBEIDZ010000121.1:0-7532 GCA_040383215.1 Paracoccaceae bacterium
GCTCCTTCTTCGTCATCGAGTTGATGAGCGCGATCTGCCGCCTGAGCATCCGGTCGTCGATCCCCGCCTCGGCCATCTGCCGGCTGGCCTTCGCCATCCCGGGCATCATCCCCATGACGCCCTCCATCCCGCCCATCTTGATCATCTGCTCAAGCTGCATCCTGAGGTCGTTCATGTTGAAGAGGCCCTTCTGGAACCGCTTCATCATCCGTTCGGCCTGTTCGGCCTCGAAGGTCGCCTGCGCCTTTTCCACAAGCGCGACGATGTCGCCCATGCCCAGGATGCGCCCCGCCACGCGGCTTGCCTCGAAGGTCTCGAGCGCATCCATCTTCTCGCCAAGACCCACAAAGCGAATGGGCTTGCCCGTCACCGCCCGCATCGACAGCGCCGCCCCGCCGCGCCCGTCGCCGTCCATCCGCGTCAGGATCACGCCCGAGACGCCGATCTTGTCGTCGAACTCGGTCGCGACATTGACCGCGTCCTGCCCCGTCAGCCCGTCGACAACCAGCAGCGTCTCGCGCGGGGTCACCGCATCGCGCACCGCCGCCGCCTGCGCGATCAGGTCCGCGTCAATATGCAGCCGCCCCGCCGTGTCGAGCAGATAGACATCATACCCCCCGAGCGCCGCCTGCGTCTTCGCCCGCCGCGCAATCGCGACCGGATCCTCGCCCTTCACGATCGGCAAGGTGTCGACCCCGATCTGGCTGCCCAGGATCGCCAGCTGCTCCATCGCCGCTGGCCGGTTGGTATCGAGCGAGGCCATCAGCACCCGCTTGCCCTCGCGCTCCTTCAGCCGCCGGGCAAGCTTGGCCGTCGTCGTGGTCTTGCCCGACCCCTGCAACCCCACCATCAGGATCGGCGCCGGCGGATTGTCGATCCGCAGGCTCCCCGGGTCGCCCTCACCCTCCAGCACCCGGATCAGCTCGTCATGCACGATCTTGACGACCTGCTGGCCGGGGGTGACCGACTTCGTCACCGCCGCCCCGGTTGCCTTCTTCTCCACCGCGCGGATGAAATCGCGCGCCACCGGCAGCGACACATCCGCCTCAAGCAGCGCGACCCGCACCTCGCGCAACGCGGTCTGCACATCGGCCTCTGACAGCGCGCCCTGCTTGGTCAGCCGGTCAAAGACGCTGCCCAGACGTTCGGAGAGATTTTCGAACATGCGCATCCCCTGTCGTTGCGGTCTGACCCCTTCAGATGGGGGGCCCGGCGGAAAACGCCAAACGCGCCCGTGGGCGCATCGCGCTGACGGACGGCGATCCCCGAAAACCGGGGACCGGAAGGCACAATGGCTTTCCGGCTGGTGGCGCGGCGGATACGCCCGGGCAGGCCTCAAGTCAAGCCCGGCGGGCCAGCCAGGCGTTCACCGCCGCCGCCGCCACCTCGGCCCCACCCCCGGCCGCAAAGACGTCGTTCAGCACGACCGGCTCCGCCCCGCCCCTCAGCCTGACCACGGGGCGATGCAGCTTCGATCCCGTCCTTCGCCCGCCGCCGTCCGCTGCGCTCGAACCGCTCCGCGTGGTCTCGACCCCGGCGCCGACGATGTCGCCAAGCGGGTAGGTCGCCTCCGTCAAGCCCGTCACGCGCGCGACGCGCAGCGTGAAGACGCCCGCCGCCCGGTCGAATGTCGCGGTGCTGCGCCGTACGAAGGCCGCAAAGGCCACCCCGAAAAGCGCCACGCCAAGAAGCGGCAGCATCGCCGCGACCACGCTCTGCGCCAGCGTGGCCAGCGTGATCCCCGCCATCAGGACTACCAGCCCGGCCAGCGCGCTGCCCAGGACAACTGGCCGGTCGTCAAGGACAAGGCGCTCGGGCGCGTTCTCCATGACCTTCATCGGCACCTCCGCACGGGGCCTGCCGCTTGATCCTTGTCCTGTGGCGGTCCCTGCAAGCTTTCCCCGGCCCCTGGAAACCTGTATCCCAACCCAATGCGGGAAGGGAGACGGCGATGCAACCGCGTGACGGCGTGATCTACGTGGCCAGCGGCCCCGATTACAGCGACCTCGCCATCGCCTCGGCCCGATCGCTGCGGGCCGTCGCACCCGCGCTGGCCATCGACCTCTTCACCGACGCGCCCGAGGCCGCGCCCCCCGGCCTTTTCGACATGGTCCACCGCATCGACCGGCCCGAGCCGCGCTCGAAACTCACCTGCATGGCCGCCACGCGCTTCGACCGCACGCTCTTTCTGGATGCCGACACGCTCGTGCTCGCCCCGCTCGGCGACCTCTTCGACCTGCTCGACCGCTTCGACTGCGCCATGGCCCATGACGTGCGCCGCGCCTCGGCCCTGATCCAGGAAGGCCACGCCGTCCGCACGCCCTATGCCTTCCCCCAGCTCAATTCCGGCGTGCTGCTCTACCGCCGCTCGCCCGCCATGCTCGGCTTCCTCGCCGAATGGCTGCGCCGCTTCCGCGCAGCCGGGGTGACGCGCGACCAGATCGTGCTCAAGGACCTGCTCTGGGACAGCGACATCCGCTTCTATGTCCTGCCGCCCGAATTCAACCTGCGCCGCGTCACGATGCTCGACGCGTGGGAGCCGCTGGATGCCCGCCCCACCATCCTGCATTCCCACCGCCTGATGGACCACATGCGCGGGCCAGACCCCCGCATCACCGACCCCGCCGCCCTTGTCGCGGCCGAACGCCTGGCCCTCGCCGCCGAATGGGCCGCCGTCAGCACCGGCCGCGACCCCGTCGCCCGTTTCGCTCAGGCGCAAAGCCAGCTCGCCGACGCCGCCCCCCCAGACCGGCCGACCGTCGCCTGACGGCCGCGTCTCAGGCCCGCGCGCCCCGCTCCCGCCACAGAAGCACCGCCGCCAGCACCCCCAGCACCGCCGCAGGCAGGGGCGAAGGGCCCAGCACCGCCAGATGCGCGATCACCGCCCCGATCATCGTGCACACCAGCGCCAGCGCCGCCAGCGCCCGCAGCCCCGGCACCCAGAGCAGCACCGCCGCACCCACCTCGATCAGTCCCGTCACATAGCGAAACCACTGGCCCCAGCCGATCGTCTCGAAGGTGGCGACCATCATCGCCGCCCCCGCCAGCTTGGCCACCCCCGCCGCCAGAAAGGCAGCCGTCAATACCACGCGGATGATCAGGACCACCCAGTCTGCCATCGACCTCTCCATCTGCGCTCCTCCTCCGCAACGTCCCGCCCCCTTGGATCACGAATTTGTTCACAGGCACAACAGCCCTTTGTGATTGCGCACCCGCCGATCCCCCCGCAAGCTCCATGCCGAAGCGATGGACAACTGGGACGAGATCAGGACAGCCTATCAGGTGGCGCGGCTGGGCACGGTCTCGGGCGCGGCGGCCACGCTCGGCGTGCATCACGCAACCGTCATCCGCCATGTCGACGCGCTCGAAGCCCGGCTCGGCGTCCGCCTCTTCCAGCGCCACGCCCGCGGCTATACCCCGACCGAGGCCGGCGCCGACCTCCTGCGCGTGGCCCAGACGACCGAGGACCAGTTCACCCAGCTCGCCAGCCGCATCCGCGGCCAGGGCAACGCCATCGGCGGCGAACTCGTCGTCACCTCGCTTGCCGCGCTCTCGCCGCTCGTCACGCCCGTCCTTGCCGAATTCGGCGCGGCCCATCCCGGCCTCGTCATCCGCTATCTCACCGGCGATCGCCTCTTCCGCCTGGAATACGGCGAGGCGCATGTCGCCATCCGCGCCGGCACCGCCCCTGACCAGCCCGACAACGTGGTCCAGCCCTTCGTGACCCAGCACATGGCCTTCGTCGCGCACGACGCCTACATCGCCCGCCACGGCCTGCCTGCCGGCGAAGGCGACCTCGCCCGCCACTGGTTCGTCGGCCCCGACGACGACCAGAGCCGCGCCCCCTTCCTCCGCTGGCTGCTCGCCGCCGTCCCGCGCGACCGCATCGCCTTCCGCACGCACGACAACACCTCGATGCGCGACGCGGTGCTCGCCGGCGCCGGCATCGGGTTCCTGCCGCTCTGGGACAGGCACGGCCGCTCCGACCTGCACGATGTGCTGACCCCGCGCGAAGACTGGTCCGCCCCGCTCTGGATCGTCACCCATGTCGACCTGCACCGCACCGCCAAGGTCCAGGCCTTCCTCGCCCTGCTCAAGACACGGTCCCGGGACTGGACCTGCTGATGACGCCCCCGACACTCGGTCGTCCCGCCTCCACCCCGCTTGTCACCCTGACCCGCCCCACGCCGTACCGGATCGCCCCCCCGCCTGCCGGCCACAACCGCAACGCGCCGCGCCGGACCATCACCCCCGCCCGCCCTGACCCGACGCCCGGGGCGCGGCGGCGGCCCCCGAGCCGGACCGGCTGATGGCGCCCCAGACCCAGGGGCATCTCGCGATGCTCGTCTTCGCCGCCCTCGTCGGCGGCTCCTTTTCGCTCGGCGCGCTCGCCGCCGACGCCATCGCCCCGCTCGCCTTCAACGCCCTGCGCTTCTGGATCGCGGCCCTCATTCTCGGCGCGGCCGTGCTCTGGCGCGGCATCCCTCCGGGCGCATTCGCCGCCCCCTGGCGCCATGTCCTGCTCGGCACGCTCTACGCCCTCTACTTCTGGCTCATGTTCGAAGGGCTCCGCACCGCCGCCCCGGTCAGCGCCTCGGCCGTCTTCACCCTGACGCCCGTCATGGCCGCGCTCTTCGGCCGCCTCATCCTCGGCCAGCGCGTCACGGCAAGGCTCGCCATCGCGCTCGCCCTCGGCGCGGCCGGCGCGCTCTGGGTCATCTTCGACGCCGACATCGCCGCCCTCCTCGCCTTCGACATCGGCCGGGGCGAGGCGATCTTCTTCATCGGCTGCGTGGCCCACGCCCTCTACGCCCCCCTCGTGCGGCGCCTGAACCGGGGCGAACCCGCGCTCGTCTTCACCCTCGGCGTGCTCGTCGCGGGCGCGGTCGCCCTCACGCTCCTCGGCTGGCGCGACATCCGTGCGACCGACTGGACCGCCCTGCCCGGCGTCGTCTGGACCGCGCTGCTCTACACCGCCGTCTTCACCACCGCGGTGACCTTCGTGCTGATGCAGATCGCGGCGCTCCGCCTGCCCGCAGCCAAGGTCATGGCCTATACCTACCTCGTCCCCGGCTCGGTCATCCTGTGGGAGATGGCGCTCGGCAGCGCCCTGCCCCCTGCCGCCGTCTGGGCGGGTCTCGCCCTTACCGCCGCCGCCCTCGCCCTGCTCCTGCGCGACGAGGATCGCCCCCCCGCGCGCCCCCGTGCCGCCCCGCTCCCCGACCCACCCGCACCGATGGCCTGACAGGATCGCCCCCCTCCGCCCCGCTCAGCCGGTCCCAAGCTCCACAGCCTCGCCCGACGCGAGGAAGCCATATCCCCGCGCCGGCAGCCGCAGCACCTGCCCCTCCATGACCGCATGCCCCGGCCCCGCCAGCCGTGCCCTCCCGCCGACCCGCAGCGTCTGCGGCTCGTCCGACAGGTTGAACACCCCCGTCAGCACCTCGCCCGGCAGGCTGCGCACGACCCCCAGCACCGGCTCGGGCAGGTCGGCAAAGACCGTCTCCCCCAGCCGCAACGGCGCCGCGGCGCGGCGAAAGGCCAGCGCCGCACGATAGGTCTCGACCACGCTGCCCTCGCGCCCCTCCTGCAGCGACAGCGCATGAGCGAGCTGCGGCGCCTTCACCGGCAGCCAGGGCACCCCCGTGGTAAAGCCGCCCTGCGGGTCCGCCCCGTCCCAGACCATCGGCGTGCGGCACCCGTCGCGCCCCTTGTAGTCCGGCCAGAACGCGATGTTGGCCGTATCGCGCAATTCCTGGAAGGCGATCTCCGTCTCGGTCTGGCCCAGTTCCTCGCCCTGATACAGGTTCAGCGCCCCTGGAAAGCTGATCAGCAGCGCAATCGCCTGCCGCGCCACCGCATTGCTGTCGCCCCCCCGGCGCCGTCCAGCGCGTCACATGCCGCCGCACGTCGTGGTTCGAGAACGACCAGCAGGGCCAGCCATCCGGCGCGACCTCCAGAAAGGTGCCGATAACATCGCGGAAATGCCCCGCGCTCTGGTCGTCTGACAGCAGCGCAAAGGAATAGGCCATGTGGAGAAGGTCGCACCCCCGGGTATATTCCCCCATGATCTCGACCTGCCGGCGCCCCATCTCGCCGACCTCGCCCACCATCATCACCTCGCCATAGCTGTCGCACAGCGCCCGCATCCGCCGCAGCACGTCCAGGTTCCCGGGCTGGGTCTTCTGGCGGATGTGGTTCTGCGCCTCGTAGGGATTGCCGGGGAACACGGTCCAGCCCGACCGCGGATTGTTGCGCAGCCTGCGGTCATGGACAAAGAAATTGACCGTATCCAGCCGGAACCCGTCCACCCCCCGGTCAAGCCAGAAGCGCATCGTGCCAAGGATGGCGTCCACCGCCGCCTTGCAGTGAAAGTTGATGTCGGGCTGTTCGGTCAGAAAGTTGTGCAGGTAATACTGCCGCCGCCGCGGATCGAACTGCCATGCGCTGCCGCCAAAGACCGACAGCCAGTTGTTCGGCGCCGTGCCATCGGGCCGGGGATCGGCCCAGACATACCAATCGGCCCGGGGATTGTCGCGCGACGACCGGCTCTCGGCAAACCACGGGTGACCGTCCGAGGAATGGCTCACCACCTGGTCGATGATGACCCTGAGCCCCAGCTCATGCGCCCGCGCCACCACGCGGTCGAAATCGTCAAGCGTGCCGAAGACCGGATTGACCCCGGTATAGTCCGAGACGTCATAGCCCATGTCCCGGTCGGGCGAGGTGAAGAAGGGTGACAGCCATACCGCATCCGCGCCGAGCCGCGCGACATGGTCAAGCCGCCGCACGATGCCCGGCAGATCGCCGATCCCGTCGCCATCCGTGTCCTGAAAGGACCGCGGATAGATCTGGTAGATCACCGCATCCCGCCACCATTCGCGCATCCCCGCCTCCGACCTGCCTGCCTGCGGAACTAACCGCCCGGCCCACGCCTTCAAGCCGCGCCTGCGGTAATGGCCCCTTGACCGTCACTGACCCCGGCTTCCGCCCCGTCACTCCCCCCAGATACGGCCAAGCACGCCAAGCCAGTTCCGCCAGGCGAGCTTTTCGATCAGCGCCTCGCCATAGCCATGTGCCCGCATGGCCGCGACAAGGTCCTGCAACCCGCCTGCATCTCCGATCACGTCCGGAACCGTTGCCCCGTCAAAGTCCGATCCCATCCCGACGTGATCCTCGCCCAGCCGGCCGATCAGATGGTCAAGATGCCGCAGCACCGGTTCCCAGCCGGTGGCGGGATCAAGCTTCCCGTCCGGCCGCAGGAACACCGTGGCAAAGTTCAGCCCGACAAGGCCCCCGCTGTCCCGGATCATGTCAAGCTGCGCGTCCGTCAGGTTCCGCGTCGATGGCGTGACCGCATGGGCATTCGAATGGCTCGCCACCAGTGGCGCATCGCTGATCCGTGCCACGTCTTCCATGCCTTTGAGGTTCAGATGCGACAGGTCGACCAGGATGCGCAGCCGGTTGCAGGCCTCCACCAGCCGCTTGCCTGCCGCCGTCAGACCCGGTCCGGTATCGGGCGAACCCGGAAA
>JBEIDZ010000122.1:0-7524 GCA_040383215.1 Paracoccaceae bacterium
CCAATCGGGCGGTGCTCTCGCGCCCGCCCCGGGCGGAGGAGACCGGCGTTTCGCACCGACGCAATACCGACGTGATACCGACAGGGGGTCTTTCAAACCAAAGGGACCGCCCGGTTGTCCCGGACGGCCCCATCGAAAGTTCAGGAGGTGGGGTCGGTTAGACGCATCCACCACGGGATGATGCAGCCAAGGGCTGCCTCAGACGCATCCCCCCATGACTGTCCCGACGCACTTCTCCAATGACTTTCTCGACACTGGATCACCTCCTTTCGATGGGTTTCAGATGCCGGCAGATTCGCACATATCTTGTGTTTGTCAAAAGAAAATCCACAAGCGATGCGTCAGGCGGCCGGCAGGTTGCGCAAACGCCCAAGGATCAGGCGGAAGGGGATCAGCGCCACCGCCGCCAGCGCAAGCTTCACCCCCCAGTCCGCCAGCGCGAGCGAGACCCAGAGCGGCGCCTCCGGCCCGACGGTCAGCAGCGGCGCCGGCCCCTGCGCCCAGGCCACGGCGGCATCGGCCGCGGGCGGAAAGACCGTGACGCGCGCCGAAAAGGCGATGGAAAAGAACAGGATCGTGTCCACCGTCGCCCCCGCGAGGGTCGAGACGAGCGGCGCCTTCCACCAGGACCCCGCCCGCAGCCGGTTGAAGACCGCGACATCCAGAAGCTGCGCGACCAGGAATGCGATGGCCGACCCCACCGCCACCCGGAGCGTCACCGCCGGGCCGGTCGCGAGCATGACCTGCGTGCCGACCAGGGAACAGAGGATGCCCGCGACGAACCCCGCCAGCACCACCCGCCGCGCCGCTGCCGCCCCCTGCACGCGGTTGACAAGATCGGTGACCAGAAAGGCGAAGGGATAGGTAAAGGCCCCCCAGGTCAGCAGCCCGTCGAGCAGCAGGAACTGCACGAGGATGTTGGACGCCACCACGATGGCGGCCATGGCGACGATGCCGGGAAGGAGTTTCATGCAGGCATCCCTTGCGGCAGGGCGCAGGCGCGCCGGCGGTGAGGCCGCGCCCTACGCCGCCCGCCCGCCCCCGTCAATCGGGTCCCGTCAATCGGGTCCCGTCAATCGGCCCCCCGTCAATCGGCCTCCGTCAATCGGCCCGGTCGGGCAGGCGGACCTCGACGATCTCGGTCCGCTGGAAGAAGCGGAAGTTGTCGTCCGAAATCATCGTCAGGACGATGTCCCCGTCCTTTGCCCGCACCGATATCCCTTCGAGGTTGTCGTAGTCTCCGGCGCGGGAGTCGAAGACGGTCGCCCCGCCGCTGCCACCGAGCCCGAAGACCCGGACACGGCTGAGGAAACCCAGCCCGGTGAACGCCCTTTCGAGCAGATAGAAGGCCCCGTCCGGGCCGACATCGGCGCCGACCGGCAGGAACGGGCCATCGCGCGGAATCGCGAAGGCTTCGCTCCACGACCCGTCCCCGCCCAGCCGCCAGACCGGAAAGTCACCCCCCCAGGGGATGTCCTCGGGGACAACCAGCACCGCACCGTCAGGGGCCAGCGCCAGTGCCTCGAGCGATCCGTTCCGGCTCAGCCCGTCAAAGGCCGGGTCGCGGGGCAGCACGCGCGGCGGCGCACCGTCCCGCCCCTCGACCCGGACGCGCGCACGCCCTTCGAAGGAGATGAAGACCTGCCCGTCCGGGCCGATCGCCAGCCCCTCGCTGTCGGCCATCTGCCCGCGAAGCGGCTTGCCCTCTGCGTCGCGCAGCCTTTCGTGGCTTTCGGTCACGACCCCGGCGATCCGGCCATCGGCGTCGCGGAGGATGCGTCCCCGCACCAGCACGGCGCGGTCGCTCAGCGCGACAAAACCTGTCCCGTCATCGGCGACCTCGATGGCCGAAAAGCCGCCGAACCAGGGCTCGGGCGAATTCCAGACAAAGACCTCGGCCGCCATAGACGAACCCGGGATCATTCCCGCCAGAAGGCCGGCCAGGAGGCCGGCCGGAAACCTTGTCACCGGCAATCCCGTCAGTTGCTGTTGAGCACGTCGAGGCACTGCCCCGGCAGGTTGGCCATGACCAGATCGCGCTGCGGTTCCGGCGCGGGGGCATCGGGGTCGGGCGGGGGCGGGTTGAGGATGTTGTTCACCCATTCCTGCGCCTCGGCGCAGCCGTCGCCCGGGGGAATCGGGTCCTGTGCCTGGCAGGCCCCCGCACCGGGCGGGCAGTTCAGCCGCACATGGAAATGATAATTGTGCCCCCACCAGGGCCTGACCTTGCGCAGCCAGTCGCGGTCGCCGGTCGCATTGGCGCACATCGCGACCTTGGCCCCGGGAAAGACGAAGATGCGGTTGACCCTTCCATCCCGGGCGGCGGCGCGCAGGATCGCCTCGTGCTGTGCCGTCCAGAAGTCGTTGACATAGGCGCCGTCGCCCCGGTCCGTCCGGATCGAGGAGATGTCCTCCCGTTCCTGGGCGGTGAGGTTCAGCCGCGCGGGCGGCAGCATCCAGATGTCGATGTCGAGCCCGGTCTGGTGGCTGCGATGCCCTGTCAGCATCGGCCCGCCGCGCGGCTGGCTCATGTCGCCGATGTAGAGCCCCGCCCAGCCCGGCTGGGTCGCGGCAAAGCGGCTCAGGTCCTGGACGAAATCCACCGTGACAGGCTGGCCCCAGTTGCGGTTGCGCGACAGCCGCATGGCCTGCCAGGTCGGCCCCGTGTCGGGCAGCTGCACCGCGCCCGCCTGACAGCCGCGCGCAAAACCCCCGATCGGGTCCGGCGGCTGCGCCGAAGCCGTTGGAACCGCCCCGAACAGCAGCTTGGCCACGCGGACATCGCTGGCGTTCTGGGTCGAAATCGTCGGTGCGGCGCCTTCGCCCAGACAGGCGGCCAGCGACAGCGTCAGCGCGACAAGGGCAAATAGGCGGACCATTCGGCGCGGTCTCCGTTCGGATCGACGAATCGTAGCAGGAAAAGCCCGATCAGGAAAAGCCCGATCACCGGCAGGAAGCCCAGCTGCACCGACCCCGTCCACCAGGTGAAAAGCCCGATCAGCATCGGCGCGAGAAAGGCCGTCGCCCGCCCCGTGAGCGCGAAAAGCCCAAAGGCCTCGGCCGGGCGTTCGGGGTGGGCATGGCGCACCATCATGCTGCGCGAGGCCGAATAATTCGCGCCCCCCGCCCCGCCCAGGATCGCCCCGCAGACATAGAAGACGATGTCGGGCAGCCTTGACCCTTCGGCCAGCGGCAGGCCGAAGAATGCGTCCCGCGACATCCCCACGATGATGCTGGTGACGAGGATCAGCACCCAGCAGGTGAAGATGATCACGGGCTTTGGCCCGTATTTCGCATCCGCAAGCCCGCCGACCCAGGTCAGCACCGCCGCCGCAAGGGCCGCGATGATGCCGAAGACCCCGATCTGGATCGTGCTCCACTCCAGGACCAGCGCCGCATAGATGCCCCCCAGCGAATAGATCGCGTTCAGGGCATCGCGATAGAGCATCGAGCCGAGCAGGAAGTTGCCGAGGCTCCTGCGGCGGAAGACCTCGCGGAAGGTCGCCAGCAGGTCGGCAAAGACCTGGCCTACAGATGGCCGCGCCCGCGCCGCCGGCCCGTCTTCGCGCGACCACAGGAAGAAGGGGATGATGAAGACCGCATACCAGAGCGCGATGACCGGCCCGACCGACCGTGTGCCCTCGCGCGTCTCGGGGTCGAGCCCGAAGGCCGGCGGATGGCCCAGAAGCGTGACGCCCTTGTCGCTTTCGGCCAGAAAGAGAAGCATCAGGATCAGCGCAAGCACGCCGCCCCAATAGCCCAGCGCCGCGCCCGAACCCGAGATGCGCCCGATGTCCCGGTCATTGCCCAGGGCGGGCAGCATCGCGTTGTTGACATTCATCGCCGATTCCGAGGCGACGAAACCGAGCCAGAACAGCACAAGCATCGGGACGAGCAGGGCGCCGTCCGGTGTCATCCACCACAGCGACGCCGCGCAAAGGACCGCGACGGCAGAGAAGACGCCGATCCAGGGCAGCTTGCGCCCCGAACTGTCGGCCCAGGCGCCCAGGATCGGCGCGCTGAAGGCGATGGCGAACCCCGCGACCGTCTGGCCCAGCGACCACAGGCTTTGGGCCTGCGCATTGGCGGCATCGGCATCGACCGCCCCGGCGCGCAGGTAGTGATCCGCCGCGACCGCCGCGAAATAGGGGCTGAAGATGAAGGTCAGGCCCAGCGTCGCATAGGGCTGCTGCGCCCAGTCAAAGATCATCCAGCCCCAGATGCGCCGCGTGCCGGCTGCCATGATCCGCCTCCCCGTCCCTGCCGCCGATCAAAGCCGACGGGCGCCCCCTGCGCAACCCGTCTCAGCGGTCCGCCATCGGCGGCCAGGGCCGTGCCATCTCGGCCGCGATCCAGGCCGTCACCCAGCCGGGCAGCGGCGGAGAGGCGGGGTCCGCCCCGATCGTCTCGAGCACCTGCGCCGGCGGCACGATCCCGTCCCGCCCCGCCACCGCCAGCCGGATCAGCGCATGTGACGTGCATTCGCCGCGCACCCACATCGCCTGTTCGACATAGAAGAAGCGCGCGTCCCATCCGACCCCGCGCGACCGCATCTCGATCCGGTCGAAGACGCGCACCCGCCGGCGATAGCGGACCGAGGCGCCCGCCACGGTCATCCCCCAGCCCCGGCGCGCCAGCGGCGCCGTCAGGCCCATCCGGTGCGCCATCGGCACCCGCCCAAGGTCATAGAGCGTCAGCGTCCGCCCGTTGTTCAGCTCGCTCCAGAAATCGAGATCCCAGGGCCAGCAGAGATGTCGGCTGACATGTTCGCCGAGCGGCCCGAGCGCGGGGTCCCCGCGGTGGCGCCACATCTGCCAGGGCAGGCGCAGGAAGGGATACATCGTCAGGGGCCTCCGCCGGCGGGCCGCGCGGCCCGGCCGCGCCGCGCGCAGCCTTGGCGGGGGCCGGGCCAGAGGTCAACCCCGCCACAGGGACCTGCGTCGCGTGTCCTGCGGGGATTGTTCTTCCCGCCCCGGGCCCCTACCTCTGCACCGACAGAAGCATCCCAGGGCCGCCATGACCTCGCTCTTCCAGATCATCATGCTCATCCTCTCGGTGGTCAAGTTCGTGGTGCTCGCGCACCTCATCATGAGCTGGCTTGTCACCTTCCAGGTGCTGAACCTGCGCCAGCCCTTCGTCTATCAGGTCTGGAGCGGGCTGAACCGCCTGCTCGAGCCGATCTATGGCCCGATCCGGCGCATGCTGCCCAATCTTGGCGGGATCGACCTTTCGCCGCTCATCGTGCTGATCGGCATCTACGCGCTCGAAATCATCCTGCGCAACAACATCGCGCTGTTTCTCTGACCTGGCCCACACCATCTTGCGTTAACCGCTTGTTGACCGACTCGGGCGTCGGATAGGGTCCGCTCCGGGGCGCCCCGCCCCCCGCATGGACCGACCGATGCCCCCCGACGCCGCGCGCCTGCTTCGCGACATCTTCGGCTTCGACAGCTTCCGCCCCGGCCAGGCCGAGATCGTGGAGGCCGTCGCCGCCGGCCGCGACACGCTTGCCATCATGCCCACGGGCGGGGGCAAGTCGCTCTGCTTCCAGCTGCCCGCGCTGCTGCGCCCCGGTGTCACGCTCGTCCTGTCGCCGCTTATCGCGCTGATGCGCGACCAGGTCCGCGGCCTGCGCGAAGCCGGGGTCGAGGCGCATGCCCTCACCTCCGGCAATACCGAAGAGGAAACCGCCGCACTCTGGGAGGCCGCGGCCGAAGGCCGGCTGAAGCTCCTCTACATGGCGCCCGAACGGCTGGCCGCGCCCGGGGCCGCGGCGATGCTCGGGCGCATGGGCTGCAGCCTCATCGCCGTGGACGAGGCGCATTGCGTCAGCCAGTGGGGCCACGACTTCCGCCCCGATTACCTCAGGATCGGCGATCTGCGCCGCACGCTTGGCCTGCCGCTTGCCGCCTTCACCGCCACCGCCGATGCCGAAACGCGGGATGACATCACCGCCCGCCTCTTTGCCGGCCGCCCGCCGGCGATCTTCCTGCACGGCTTCGACCGGCCGAACATCCACCTCGCCTTTGCCGCCAAGGACAAGCCGCGCGACCAGATCCTGCGCTTTGCCGCGGCGCGCAAGGGGCAGTCGGGCATCGTCTATTGCGGCACCCGTGCCAGGACCGAAAGCCTCGCCACCGCCCTGCGCGAGGCCGGCCACACCGCCATCCACTACCACGGCGGCATGGACCCCGACGACCGCCGCCGGGCCGAGACGCGCTTCCAGGCCGAGGACGGGCTCATCGTCGCGGCCACCGTCGCCTTCGGCATGGGCATCGACAAGCCCGATATCCGCTGGGTCGCCCATGCCGACCTGCCCAAGTCGATCGAGGCCTATTACCAGGAAATCGGACGCGCCGGCCGCGACGGGGCCCCGGCCGAGACGCTCACGCTCTTCGGCGCCGACGACATCCGCTTCCGCCGCAGCCAGATCGACGAAGGCACCGCCCCGGCGGACCGCAAGCTCGCTGATCACGGCCGGCTCAACGCGCTTCTCGGCCTGGCCGAGGCGCTGGACTGCCGGCGCGGCGCGCTTCTGGCCTATTTCGGCGACCATGCCCCCGGGCCCTGCGGCCGCTGCGACCTTTGCGACAGCCCCCCGCAGGTCTTCGACGCCACCACGCCCGCCCGCATGGCGCTGTCGGCCGCGCTGCGCACCGGCGAAAGTTTTGGCGCGGGCCACCTTGTCGATATCCTGACCGGCACGCCCACCGACAAGGTCCGCCAGCGCGGCCATGACCGGCTCCCCACCTTCGGCATCGGCCGGGACTGGTCGCCGCGCGACTGGCAGGCCATCCTGCGCCAGATGATGGGGCGCGACCTGCTGCGCCCCGACCCCGAACGGCATGGTGCCCTGCGCCTGACCGACCGCGCCCGCCCCATCCTGCGCGGCGAGCAAACGCTCACCCTGCGCCAGGACAGGATGACGCCCGCGTCATCCGCAGGCACCTCCGGCAGCGCGCCCCGCGTCAGGGCGCTCGTCTCGGGCGACGATGCGCCGCTCCTCGCCGCGCTCAAGGCCCGCCGCCGCGCCCTGGCCGAGGCCGCGGGCGCACCCGCCTATATCATCTTCACCGACCGCACCCTGATCGAGATGGCCGAGACCCGCCCCGCCACGCTTGACGCCATGGCCCGCATCAACGGGGTCGGCGCGAAAAAGCTCGCAAGCTATGGCCAGGCCTTCCTCGACGTCATCAACGGCGCCGCGCCGCCGGTCCATCCCGCGCGCCAGCGCCTTGCCGCGACGGGGCAGGGCGGGCTCTACGACCGCCTTCTGGCCGCGCAGGCGGCCCTCGCCCGCGGCGAAGCCGGCACGGACAAGCCGATGCGCCTTTCTGCGGCCGAACTTGCCCGCATCGCCGAACGCCGCCCCCGCGACCTCGCCGGGCTTGCCCGGCTCATCGGCGACCGCGCCGCCGACCGCTTCGGCCCCGCCTTCCTGTCCGTCCTTGCCGAAGACGCCTGACCGCGCCCCGCTCTCCCCGTGCCGCACACCCCCCATTTTTTGTCCCCAAATATCCCGGG
>JBEIDZ010000123.1:0-7512 GCA_040383215.1 Paracoccaceae bacterium
AGGGGTCCTCCCCGTCACCCGGATCGTGCCCGGCGACGTGATCCTCCTGTCAGCCGGCAACCTCATCCCCGCCGATGGGCGCGTGCTCGCCGCGCAGGACTTCCTCGTCAGCGAAGCCAGCATGACGGGCGAATCCTTCCCGGTCGAGAAACGCCCCGGCACGCTCGCCCCCGACACCCCGCTCGCCCGGCGCACCAATTCCGTCTTTCTTGGCGCCTCGGTGCGCAGCGGCACCGCGCGGGTGCTGGTCACCGCCACCGGGCGGCAGACCGAATTCGGCGCCATTGCCGCGCGCCTGCGCGCCCGCCCCCCCGAAACCGACTTCGCCCGCGGCGTGCGGCAGTTCGGCTACCTGCTTGTCCGCATCATGATGCTGATCGTGCTCTTCGTGCTCGCGGTCAACGTGGCGCTCGACCGGCCCGTCGTCGAATCGCTCCTCTTCGCCGCCGCCCTCGCCGTCGGCCTCTCGCCCGAACTGCTGCCTGCGATCATCAGCGTCACCCTCTCGGCCGGGGCGCGCGCCATGGCGCGGCGCGGCGTCATCGTGCGCCGCCTCGACGCGATCGAAAACCTGGGCAGCATGACCGTCCTCTGCGCCGACAAGACCGGCACCCTGACCGAAGGCGACATCGTCCTGCGCGACACGCGCGACGCCGCGGGCAACCCCTCGCCCGACATCCTCCGCCTCGCCTTCCTCAACGCCGCCTTCGAGACGGGGATCGACAACCCGCTCGACGCCGCGCTCATGGCGGCAGGCACCGCGGCCGGGCTCTCGACCACGGGCCTGACCAAGGTGGACGAAATCCCCTACGACTTTGTCCGCCGCCGCCTGACCATCGTCACCGCCGCAGCCGGCGCCGCCGGCCACGAGATGATCACCAAGGGCGCCTTCGCCGAGGTGCTCTCCGTCTGCGCGACGGTCCGAGAGGACCAGACCGACCGCCCGCTCGACGCCGCCACCCGCGCCGCACTCGCCGCCCGCTTCGAAAGCCTCAGCGCCGAAGGCCTGCGCGTCCTGGCGCTGGCCACCCGCCGCTTCGCCCCCCGCCCCGCCAACGACCACGCCGCCGACGACCGCCCCGGCCACGACCCCGCCGACTATGATCGCGCCGACGAGGCGGACATGACCTTCCGCGGCTTCCTCCTCTTCGAGGACCCGCCCAAGGCCGATGCCGCCCGCGCCATCGCCACCCTCGCCGGCCTTGGCATCGCCATCAAGGTCATCAGCGGCGACAACCGTTTCGTCACCGCCCATGTCGCCCGCGCCGTCGGGCTCGACCCCGCCGCGATGCTCACGGGGCAGGACATCGCCGCCATGCACGACGAGGCGCTCTGGCACATGGCGCCGCGCACCGATCTGTTCGTCGAAATCGACCCCCAGCAGAAGGAACGCATCGTCCGCGCGCTCCAGCGCACCGGCCATTCGGTCGGCTATCTCGGCGACGGCATCAACGATGCCCCCGCGCTCCATGCCGCCGATGTCGGCATCTCGGTCGCCGAGGCGGTCGATGTCGCGCGCGAAAGCGCCGACATCATCCTGCTCAGCCGCGATCTCGACGTCCTGCGCCAGGGCGTCGAAGGCGGCCGGCGCACCTTTGCCAACACGCTGAAATACATCTCCATCACCACCAGCGCCAATTTCGGCAACATGGTCAGCATGGCGCTGGCGACGCCGTTCCTGCCCTTCCTGCCGCTCGCGGCCAAGCAGATCCTGCTCAACAACTTCCTCTCCGACCTGCCCTCCCTCGCGATCTCGACCGACAATGTGGACCCCGAACGTGTCGCGACCCCCCAGCGCTGGAACCTCGCCGAGATCCGCCGCTTCATGATCGTCTTCGGGCTGATCAGTTCGGTCTTCGACCTCCTGACCTTCGGCGTGCTCCTGCATGTGCTCAAGGCCGGCCAGCCCCTGTTCCAGACCGCCTGGTTCATGATCTCGCTCCTGACCGAACTGGCCGTCGTGCTGGTCCTGCGCACCCGCCGCCCGGCGCTGCACAGCCGGCCGGGGCGGCTCCTCCTGTGGTCGACGGTCGCGGTCGTGGCCGCGACCTTCGCCTTGCCCTTCCTCGGCCTGGCCAGCACGCTCTTCGGCTTCGTGCCGCTGACGGCGCGCGAACTCGGCGCCGTGGTTCTCATCGTCCTGGGCTACATCCTCGCGACCGAACTCGCCAAGGCCCGGGTCTTTCGCAGCGCCGCGCCTGCCCGGCGGCATGACGCCGCCCCTTCCGACAGGAACCTCTGATGCTCCTCCCCGAACCACTCGTGCGCAGCCTCTTCCGGGCCAGTCTCTGGCTCAAGGGCGCGCACAGCCTGATCGAGGTTCTGGGCGGACTTGCACTCGCTCTCCTCAGCCACGAGGCGATCCTGCGGATTGCCGATGCGCTGACACGGGCCGAACTGTTGGAGGACCCCCGCGACCTCGTGGCAAATGCGCTGCGCCGGGGGGCCGAAGGCTTCACGACCGACGCCCAGTCCTTCGTTGCCTGGTATCTTTTCAGCCATGGCGCAATCAAGCTCGTGCTCGTCGCCGGGGTGCTGGCCAACCGGCTGTGGGCCTATCCCGCCTTCATGCTCGCACTGGTCGGCTTCATCCTCTACCAGCTCTACCGGATGAGCTTCGAGGTGACGTTCCTTCTCGCCGCGATCACCCTGCTCGACCTCGTCGTGCTGTTTCTCGCGTGGCACGAATACCGGCTCCTGCGCCGTGACCCGCGGCACCGCCCTGATGCCGGGGCCTGAGCGCGCGTCTTTCCTCGGTTCCGGCCCGCTCCGTGTGACGCCGCCCCAGCCGGGACGGCCGGCTGATCACAAGAGCCCCGGCCCGCACCTTGCGGGGTGCCAGTGGCACCCCGCGCGGGCCGATGGCCGAAGCGAACGCGCAGGCCATCCCGACGCCTCCGCCCGGCCCAATACCGGGTCGCGACGGCCGACATCGCAAACCCGACCGTCGCGGCGGACCGGCACACCGCTCCCACATGGCGGCACCGGGCCGGCCGCATCGCCCCGTTGCGCAAGCCCCCGGCAACGCGCGCTGCATGAACGATCCGCGAAACGGGATTCCGCACCGACGCAATACCGACGTGATACCGACGTGATACCGAAGGCCGTTTTTGCCCGTTAACCATGGTCTTGACCCCCGATTCGCAGCCCTTGCGGAATCCGCCTCTTGCTCCCCGTGCCCTGCCCTGCGAAAACGCCCGCCATGACCACGGCCAGCCTCGCCATCGACCTTGACGCCATCGCCGCCAACTGGACGGCGCTCGCCCGCCTCTCGCAGGCCGCGACCGGCGCGGTGGTCAAGGCCGATGCCTACGGCCTCGGCGCCGCCCGCGTCGGGCGCAGCCTTGCCCGCGCCGGCTGCCAAAGCTTCTTCGTCGCCGTCGCCGAAGAAGGCGCCACCTTGCGCGAAGCGCTTGGCCCGGACCCGGAAATCTTCATATTTTCCGGGCATATGCGGGGCGACACCGACATGATCGGCGATCTCGGCCTGACGCCGCTCCTGAACTCGCTCGACCAGGTCACCCGCCATTTCGAGGCGCTTCCCGGACACCCCTTCGGAATCCAGCTCGATACCGGGATGAACCGCCTCGGCATGGAATGGGAAGAATGGAGCGCCCTCGCAGGCATCGTGCTTGGCCAGCGTCCGCGGCTGCTGATGAGCCACCTCGCCTGCGCCGACGACCCCGACCACCCGATGAATCCCTACCAGCTCGACGCCTTTCTCCGGATGACCGAAGGCACCGGCATCCCGCGCAGCCTGGCCGCCACCGGCGGCATTCTGCTCGGCCCCGATTATCACTTCGACCTCACCCGCCCCGGCATCGGCCTCTACGGCGCAGCCCCCTACAGTGGCGGTGCACAGGCCGTCAGGCTCGACCTCCCCGTGGTCCAGGTCCGCAGCCTTCAGCCCGGAGAGGTGGTCGGCTATGGCAATGCCTGGCAGGCCGAACGCCCCTCGCGCATCGCCACGCTCGGCGCCGGCTATGCCGATGGCCTGCACCGGACTCTGTCCAACAACGCACTGTTCTGGCACGAAGATTCAGCCTGCCCGCTGGTCGGCAGGGTATCGATGGACCTCGTCACGGTCGACATTACCGACCTCGCGGAAGACCCCGAATACCTGACCCTGATCGGCCCGCGCCAGTCGGTGGATGATCTGGCACTGCAGGCCGGAACGATCGGCTATGAAATCCTGACAAGCATCGGCTCCCGTTACGACCGCCGCTATCTTTCGGGATGATCCGGCTGCTTGCATCACTCGGGGCCGCGACGCTGGCCGCTCTGGCAACGACCGGCCGCCTTGCAGGGTTCATGGCGGAAACGCTGTCCCATCTCGTCAGGCCGCCGTTCTATCTTCGGGAATTCGGCCAGTCGCTGCTGCAGATCGGCTATTTCTCGCTCCCGGTCGTAGGCCTCACCGCGCTCTTCACCGGCGGGGCGCTCGCGCTGCAGATCTACGCCGGCGGCGCGCGCTTCTCGGCCGAGGCGCTGGTGCCCCAGATCGTCGCCGTCGGCATGGTCCGTGAACTCGGCCCCGTGCTCGTCGGACTGATGATCGCCGCCCGCGTCACCTCCTCCATCGCCGCCGAAATTGCCACGATGAAGGTGACCGAACAGCTCGATGCGCTCGTGACCCTCTCGACCAACCCTATGAAATACCTCACCTTGCCCCGCGTCCTTGCTGCAACGCTGGTGATGCCGCTGCTTGTCGCCGTAGGCGATGTGATCGGCATCATGGGTGGCTACATCGTCGCCACCGAACGGCTCGGCTTCAATCCCGCCACCTACATCACCAATACCGTCAACTTCCTCGAACGGCTCGACATCGTCTCCTCGCTGACCAAGGGCGCAGTCTTCGGCTTCATCGCCGCGCTCATGGGCTGCTGGTTCGGCATGAATTCCGCCCGCGGCGCGATGGGTGTTGGTCGGGCGACGAAATCATCCGTCGTCGCCGCCGCCGTCCTGATCCTCGCGGCCAATTTCATCCTGACCGAGGCCTTCTTTTCCGCATGATCGCGCTCGAGGACATCCACAAGAGTTTCGGCCAGAACCGCGTCCTGCGCGGCGTGACACTCTCGGTTGCCACCGGCGAAAGCCTCGTCGTGATCGGCGGCTCGGGCACGGGCAAGTCGGTCCTGATCAAATGCATCCTCGGCCTGGTCCGCCCCGATGCCGGCCGGATCACCATCGACGGCCGCGATGTCACGCGCGAACCCCATGACGCCTTCCTCGCCCGCTTCGGCATGCTCTTCCAGGGTGGCGCGCTTTTTGACTCGCTGCCGGTCTGGCAGAACATCGCCTTCCGCCTGCTGCGCGGCTCACTCGTCCGCCCGCGGGCCGAGGCGCGGGCCATCGCGCTCGAAAAGCTGCGCCGCGTCGGCCTCTCGCCCGATGTCGCCGACCGCTACCCGGCCGAGCTGTCGGGCGGCATGCAGAAACGCGTGGGCCTTGCCCGCGCCATCGCAGCCGAGCCCGGGATCATCTTCTTCGACGAACCCACAACCGGACTGGACCCGATCATGGCCGGCGTGATCAACGACCTGATCCGCGAAATCGTGACCGAGATGGGCGCGACCGCCATCACCATCACCCATGACATGACCTCTGTGCGCGCGATTGCCGACCGTGTGGCCATGCTGCACGACGGCCTCGTGCGCTGGCAGGGCCCCATCGCCGAACTCGACCACAGCGGCGATGCCCATGTCGACCAGTTCATCCACGGCCGCGCCGAAGGGCCCATCGCGACACTGCGCTGACCCGCACACCCTGCGCCTTCCCGCCCTTTCCTTGCGGCCGGCAATCGCCTATCCCGCCATCACCCCCGGCCAAGGACAGCGCATGCGGCTCCTCCAGATCGCGAACCTCGCCCTTCTCGTGCTCTTTCCGCTCTCCTGGTTCGCGCCGCTCCTGCGCGCGGGCCTGCTGCCGCTCTTCGGGCTCGACGAAATCAGCGTCATCTCCGGCCTTCAGGCGCTCTGGGGCAATTCCCCCGCCCTCGCGCTCCTTGTCACATTCCTTGCGATCTTCGCGCCCATGGCCAAGACGCTGGGCCTCGCCCTGCTGCACGCCGGTCTGCTCTCGGCGCGGCTCCTGCCGGTCCTGCATGTGATGGGCAAGCTCGCCATGGCGGATGTCTTCCTGATCGCGCTCTACATCGTCGCCTTCAAGGGCATCGGCCTCGGCCGGATCGAGGTTGCCTGGGGCCTCTGGGTCTTCACCGCCTGCATCCTCGCCTCGCTCGCGGTCTCCACCCTCACCGAACGCCGCCTCGCCGCCTGACGCGCCCACCCGCCGCATGGCGCCGCGGGGATTCCTCAGCCCAGCCTGATCACCCTTTCCTCGGCGATCGACTGTTCGGCCCCCAGCCGGCCTCGTACCAGCCGACCGAGCCATCCTCGAAGACGACCTGCAACTGCCCGTAATTCTGCCGCGCCGCCTCGGCCCAGAGCTTGGCACCGATCGCCTGCACCCGTACCGGTCGCGCCCCGGTCAGCTGGCACATGACATCGACATAATGCACCCCGCAATCCACGATCGGCGTCAGGCTGTCGATCAGGTTGCGATGCCAGATCCAGGCCTCGCCCGAGGATTGCTGATTGAGGTTGAGCCGCATGACCAGCGGCTTGCCCAGCGTTCGGCCGATCTCGATGAAACGCTGCCAGGAGGGATGCACCCGCAGGATATAGCCCAGCACCAGCTTGCGCCCCGTCCGCCGTGCCGTGGCGACCACCGCCTCGGCCTCGGCATTGCTCGTGCCGATGGGCTTTTCCATGAAGACATGGGCGCCGGCCACCATCGCGGCGATGGCATAGGCCGCATGCGTATCGGGCCATGTATTGACCGAGACGGCATCGGGCCGCAGCGCCGCCAGGGCCGCGGTATAATCCTCGAACAGCGGATAGCCCTGCAACTCCTCCGGGACCGGCTTCGACCGGATCGTCCGCGAACACAGGCCCACGATCTCGAAGCCCGAATTGCGGTGATAGGCGCTGGCATGGCTCTCCCCCATATGGCCCAGACCAACCACCAGATTGCGTATCCGCTCCGCCCCTCCTGCCCCGGTCTCTTGCCGCCCTGCACGCGGCCCCCGGACCGCCCCGGGTTCCAGCTCCGCCCTCCGGTGCCCGCCTTTCTGCCCGCTGGCGCCCGCCACCTCTGCATACATCAGAATACATCAAAAGAGATAGGGACTTGCCACCCCGCCCCCGGCGCCGCTAACGTTCGGTTGCGGCGCTGTCTCCGATGCTCACTGACAGGGCGCGCCGCCAATATGGCCGCAGGAATCCGCCTGCGCCGCAACCGGCCGAAAAGCGACCCATCGCACCTGCCGATGTCGCCGGACTTCTCGGCTGAAACGACGCCACATCTCCCGGGAGGACCCCCTGATCATGCTGAGACGCACCCTGCTCGCCCTCACCGCGGCCTCTGCCGCGCTCGCCTTCGCCGCCCCCGCCGCCCATGCCGAGGGCAAGACCTTCTTCTGGATTTCCCACGGCGGACCCGCCGACCCGG
>JBEIDZ010000124.1:0-7486 GCA_040383215.1 Paracoccaceae bacterium
CCGAGCGCACGCATTTCCTACGCCGCATCATGCCAATCTGTCGCCTCTCCGGACGAAGAGTATGGTGACAGAAGACCTGGTGGTTGTGAATGACGAGAGGGGATTCGCGTGCAGACGACGCTCAAGTCCGCAGTGAGTTTTGCCGGGATTGGCCTCCACGGCGGTCAGCCCGTCAGTGTTTCGGTTCTGCCTGCAGAAGCCGGGCAAGGTATCGTTTTCCGGCGGACTGACGTCCTTTCTGATGACCCAATCGTTCCTGCCCGCTGGGACAGGGTATCTGTTTCCCCTCTTAAGACCCAGATTGCCAACGGTGACGGAGTCTCGGTCTCGACGATTGAGCACTTGATGGCCGCACTGGCTGGCACTGGTGTACATAACGCGACAGTCCTTATCGACGGGCCCGAAGTACCCGTGATGGATGGCAGTGCACTGGAATTCGCCCGTGGCCTGATTGCTGCCGGAAGGCAACAAGTGTCCGACACTCTGGTCGCCTTGCGTATTCTTGAGACGGTCGAGGTATCCGATGGTGCCGCAAGCGCGAGACTATCTCCGTCTTCTGGTTTCCAGATCGAGTTTTCTATCGAATTTCCCGATCGCGCAATAGGCCGTCAGTATCGACTAGTTGATCTCGCCAACGGCAACTTTCTTCATGAACTAGCGTCATGCCGGACATTCTGCCGGCTTTCGGATGTCGAAGAAATGCATGCCAGTGGCTTGGCGCTCGGGGGCACGCTCGACAACGCCGTCGTGTTCGACGATGACCGTGTCCTCACGCGTGGCGGACTGCGCTTTGCAGACGAAGCTGTTCGCCACAAGATGCTCGATGTGCTGGGTGATCTTGCGACAGCCGGAATTCCGATCATCGGTCGCTACACCGGAATTCGGGCAGGACATGCCGTCACGAATCGTCTTTTGAGGAAGCTTTTTGCGACACCTCGTGCATTCCGTCTGGTACAGGCAGACCGGGCGTTGATGGAGCGCTTGCCCGGTGCGGGCGTTGCTTCAGCCGATCTGGACGCCGTCGCCTGAGCCACCTAAGGCGTGACGGCGTGGCTCTGCGTGTTGCGCGACGTGGGGTTTTGCACCCTGACAATTCATGGTAATCGGATTAGCCATGAGGACCTTGATCCTCCAAGGGCAAGTGACCGGGAGCAGCGGAATGGCAGGCCGGAACGATCGGGCAAAAGCGCGAGCCACGCTCGCCGCGGCCCTCGTATCCTGCTTCGTGCTTGCGTCCTGCGGTGGTTTCGATCCTCGGGCCGAAGGAGCGCTCGACAGCTATACTGCCGAGGAAATCTACCAGCGAGGCGAGTATGAACTTGCACGCCGGCGCGCTGACGATGCGGCGTTCTATTTCGGCGAGATCGAGCGCCTCTATCCCTATTCCGAATGGGCCAAGCGCGGCCTGATCATGCAGGCCTTTGCCTATCATTCCGCCCGCGACTATCCCAATTCGCGCGCCTCGGCACAGCGCTACATCGACTTCTATCCGCTCGACGCAGACGCCGCCTATGCACAGTACCTGCTCGCGCTAAGCTATTACGACCAGATCGACGAAATCGGCCGCGATCAGGGCCTGACCTTCCAGGCGCTTCAGGCCCTGCGCACAGTGATCGAGCAATATCCGGAAAGCGAATATGCCGAACCGGCGATGCTCAAGTTCGACCTCGCCTTCGACCATCTTGCCGCCAAGGAGATGGAGATTGGCCGCTATTATCTCGGTCGCAGCCATTTCACCGCCGCGATCAACCGCTTCCGCGTCGTGGTCGAATCCTACCAGACCACCACTCACACCGCCGAAGCGCTCTACCGCTTGGTCGAGGCCTATCTTGCCCTCGGCTTGACGGCCGAGGCGCAGACCGCCGGTGCCATCCTCGGCTACAACTTCCAGTCCACTGTCTGGTATGCCGATGCCTATGCCCTGCTGACCGGTCGGGGCCTGCGGGCCGAGGTCGTGGGGGACAACTGGCTCTCCAACTTCTACCGCCAGGTCGTCCTGGGCGAATGGCGCTAGGCCGGCGCCGGCAGGGCAGGGGGCGCTGATGCTGCGCACGCTCGCCATCCGCGACCTTCTGATCATCGACCAGCTCGACCTCGACTTCGAACCCGGGCTTAACGTGTTGACCGGGGAAACCGGCGCTGGCAAGTCGATCCTGCTTGACGCGCTAGGCTTCGTGCTGGGCTGGCGCAGCCGCGCCGACCTCGTCCGCGACGGCGCCGAGGAGGCCCGGGTCGAGGCCGTGATCGACCTCGCCCCCGGCCACCCCGCCCGCACCATCCTCGCCGACATGGGGCTTCCCGCCGGGGACGAACTCATCCTGTCGCGCACGGTCAGCACCGCCGGTCGCAAGACCGCGCGCATAAATGGCGCCCGCGCCACCGCCGAACAGCTTCAGGCGCTCTCCGACAGCCTTGTCGAACTGCACGGTCAGCAGGACGATCGCGGCCTGCTCGACCCGCGCGGCCACCGAGCCATCCTCGACGCCTTCGCCGGCTCTGCCGGGGCGCTTGCCGCCACGCGCGCCGCCTGGTCCGCCTGGCGCGAGGCGCGCGCCACACTCGCCACGGCCGAACAGGCCGTCGTCGCCCTGCGCGCCGAGGAGGATTATCTCCGCCACGCCGTGGCCGACCTCGACCGTCTTGCCCCCCGCTCTGGCGAGGAGGCGGAACTCGATGCCGCGCGGCGCCTGATGCAGGCTTCGGGGCGCATCCGCGCCGATATCGCCCGCGCGACCGAGGCGGTCTCGCCCGAAGGCGCCGAGGGACTTGTTACCGAGGCCATCCGCCTGCTCAACCATGCCACCCCTGCCGCCGAGGGCCGGCTCGATGCCCCGCTCGAAGCGCTGATGCGCGCGCGGGAGGCGCTGGCCGAGGCCGAAGGCAGCCTGCGCGACACGCTCGAGGCGCTGCGCCTCGATCCCCGCATGCTCGAGGAGACCGAGGAGCGGCTCTTCGCGCTGCGCGCCGCCGCGCGCAAGCATGGCATCGCCCCCGACGACCTGCCCGCCGAGGCCGAGTCCTTGCGCGCCCGGCTCGCCGCACTCGATGCCTCGGCCGCCGATACCGACCGCCTTGCCCGCGCCGTGACCGGGGCGGCCGATGCCTACCAGACCGCCGCCGCCGCGCTGACCGCCCGTCGTCGCGCCGCCGCCGGTCGGCTCGCCGCCGCGATGGCCGGCGAACTTGCGCCCCTGAAGATGGAGCGCGCGACCTTCACCGTCGCTATCGACCCCGCCGAACCCGGCCCGAGGGCGCCGACCTTGTCACCTTCGAGGCCGCCACCAACCCCGGCGCCCCGGCCGGCCCCCTCAACCGCATCGCCTCGGGCGGCGAACTCAGCCGGTTTCTGCTCGCGCTCAAGGTCTGCCTGACCCGCGATGCCTCCGGCCTCACCCTCATCTTCGACGAGATTGACCGCGGCGTCGGCGGCGCCACCGCCGATGCCGTCGGCCGCCGCCTTGCCGCGCTCGCGCGCGGGGCGCAGGTTCTGGTCGTCACCCATTCGCCCCAGGTCGCCGCCCGCGGCCAGCATCACTGGCGCGTTGAAAAGACCGTGGCCGGAGGGCGCACTCTGTCGCGCGTGGTGCCGCTCGACCCTGCCGGCCGCATCGACGAAATCGCTCGCATGCTCGCCGGCGACAGCGTCACGCCCGCCGCCCGCGCCGCCGCTGCTGTGCTGCTTGGCGGGTAAGGTGGTTCCGCGCCAGCCTCAGTCGCGTCGCGGCCGCCTTGCCCCGGTGCCACGGACTGGCCGGGCCTTGCGCGGCAGATGCAGGCGGACTAGCACACCCAGCCTACATCCCGTCACGACAAGGCTGACGCGTCCCTGCGAATCAAGGAGCAGGATGGCGGGCCGATGTGTGACACTTGAATTACGGCGTGTCATTGCCACCGTCCCGCCATTCCGTCCTGCCGGTCGCCCGGCTCTTTGAAAAGATATCGCGTTCCGGCCACTCACTCCGGCCCGCGACCGATCTATGCATTCTGCTGCCTTGCGGCGATGGGTAACGTCTTCCCACTACGGACAAACTAACCGTGCGGCCGCAGCCCGTCATACCCCATTTGGGTGATGTCGCCTTCTCAGTCGCGATACTGCTCGACCAAGCCCAGCACGTCGCGCCATTTGAGGAAGAACAGAAGCTGCCCCG
The DNA here is from genome assembly GCA_040383215.1 of Paracoccaceae bacterium. GTDB lineage: Bacteria > Pseudomonadota > Alphaproteobacteria > Rhodobacterales > Rhodobacteraceae > JBEIDZ01. The sequence goes on from JBEIDZ010000124.1 coordinate 4,149, forward strand.
CATCGGGATAGACGCGAAAATCGATCCAGGGGTAATCCTGCCGGAACTCGGCCAGGGTCGCAGGCGGGACCTGCGGGTCCTGCAATCCGTTGAGGAAATGCACAGGCACCCCGCTGCGCCGCAGGGTCTCGACCTCGTCCGACCAGTCGGTCGTCTCGTGGCAGATCACCTCGCGCGCAAAGGCGTCATGCGCCGAATGCGTCTCCGACAGCGCGACCTCCGACCCGCAGACCATCGCCTCATAGACCTCGTCGATCTCGAAAGTCGCGACATCCGCCTTCGAGTTGCCATAGACCGCGTGAATGAACCCCCGCTTGCCCAGCCGCCGCGCAAGGGCGAAGCCCGCCTTGACCATGAAAGGCAGCAGATGCGGCGTGTAATGCGCGCCCGCAAGGATAAAGCGGTGCCATTTGTCCATCCGCTCGTATTGCTCGCGCCGCGTCATCGGGAGGACACCCGCACAGCAAATCAGCGCCCCGATTCGTTCGGGATAGGCCGCGTGAAAGGCGATGGCGATGAAACTGTCATTGCCGAGCGTGACCAGCGGCACCCGCCGGACCCCCAGATGGTCGAGCAGCGCGGCCGTATCTTCGGCGATCTGGGCGACATGCGGTACCCCTCGCGGGATCGGCGTCGAGGAGCCGTATCCCGCCCTGACCGGCACGATCACGCGCAACCCGCGCCGTGCCGCCTCGGCCTCCGCGCTCGCCGGCCAGCGGACAAGCCCGTAGTCGAGCGGAAAGAAGAGCACCGGCCGGCCCGCGGGATCGCCAAGGATCAGGTAATCAAGCCGCCGCCCGTCGCGCAGCCGCAGCATGTGGAAAGGCCGTGGCACAAGCCCCCCCAATCCATGCGAGGCCGCCGGCACCTCGGCCGCCGCATCGGCCGAATAGCGCACGAGCTCCATCGTCGACAGCGTCAGCCGCACCAGTTCCGACTGGCTGCGCGTCTCGGTCTTGGCCATGATCGCCTTGAGCTGCGCCCGCACCGTCTCGATGCTGCGCTCCCGCGCGGCAGCGATTTCGGCCAGGCCCTCGCCCTCGGACAGGGCTTGCATCACCTCTGCCTCGGCCGCAGTCAGCGCAAAGGCACTCCGCAGCATCTCGGTGAAGCCTGCAGGCCAGCTCAGTTCCGAAGAGACGCCGACCACCACCGGTTGACCCCGCTCTGGCCGCATCAGTCGCAGATTGAGCAGGATGAGCCGGTCTGTCCGTGCCGCCCGAGTCCTCAGCGTCACCGTTTGCGCGGCATTGCTGCCGAAGAGCCGCGCAATCTGCTGGCGGACCTGCTCGCCCTCGCCCTCGCCGAGCGCGAGGTCGGCCACCCTCGCCCCGGGCGTCACTCCGAACAGCCGCGCCGCCGCGGCATTCACTTCGGTCAGGATCAGCGCGCGGTTCGCCGCAAAGGCCGCGACCCGCTCGACCTGACCCAGAAACGAACCCTCCGCAGCGTCCCCCGCCGCCGCGATGACGCGGTCGAGCACCCGGTCCGCGCGCTGGAAATGGCCCTCGAACTGCTTCAGCCCCAGAGTCGGCGCCGCTCCCTCCCCGGGCCGCATGGCGCTATTGGCCGCCGCCCGTTGCGGCCCGATCATCCGCTCCCAATGGTCCAGCAGCGCCTCATATCGCGACGGATCGACGGCCACCTCGTAAAGCCGCTCGATCACCTCGTCCTGCAGCGCCTCGTCCAGGACGGGCTCGTCCCTGCCAGCCATTCGGCCGCTCTCCGCTGATTCGACGGCCCCGCAGGCCTGCTCGCTGGCCGGCAGCATAACACACCAGCACCCCACGGCAGAGCCGCCGATATCCGTCCTGCCGCAGCGTCACAAGGTCGCGCCGGTCAAACCCGCTCGATCGTCACGCGCTTCGGATAAAAGGCGAGATAGCCCGCGATCGCTTCGCAGCCCGGCTTCGGCGTCTCATAGGACCAAGCCGCATCGCGGATCGTCCCCGCCGGGCCGACGACAGAAAAGTAACTCGCCTCGCCTTTCCAGGGGCAGGTCGACCGCGTGTCGCTGCGCTCCATCAGCGCCATCGCCACGTCCTCGCGCGGGAAATAGACGACCCCCGTCATCCCCCCCTCGACAAGTTCCAGCGCATGCCCTGTCTCGGCCAGCACCGCGCCGCCCGCGCGGATCACCCAGGTCCCCGCCGCCGGTCCGATCGTGATATGTTCCGTCATGCCGGTCCCCCTGCCGCGCGCACTGCGCGGCCTTGTGGCTAACCGTGACCCGCCCGGCCGCGGATGTCAAAGGGGCGCGCAGGCCGCCCCTAGCCAGGCCCGTGCCTCGCCCTCGACCCGCGGCCCGATCCGGGCCAGCACCTCGGCGTGATAGGCATCGATCCAGTCCCGCTCTGCCGGCGTCAGCAGCCCGGTCAAGATCAGCCGCCGGTCGAAGGGTACGAAGGTCAGCGTCTCGAAGTCGAGCCAGTCGCGCCGGTCGCCCCCCGGCACCGCTGCCGCCTCGCGCACCACGATCAGGTTCTCGATCCGGATGCCCCATTCCCCCTCGCGGTAATAGCCCGGCTCGTCCGACAGGATCATCCCCGGCTGCAACACCACGTCCGAGCTCCGCGAAATCCGCTGCGGCCCCTCGTGCACCGACAGATAGACCCCCACCCCGTGCCCCGTCCCGTGGTCGTAATCAAGCCCCGCCTCCCAGAGCGCAAGCCGCGCCACGGTGTCGATATGGCCCCCCGTCACACCCTTGGGAAAGCGCAGCCGGCCGATCCCGACCATGCCCTTCAGCACCCGGGTATAGGCCTCCGCCGCCCCCGCGGGGGCCTCGCCCACGGCCATGGTGCGGGTGATGTCGGTCGTCCCGTCCAGGTACTGCCCCCCCGAATCGACCAGCAACAGCTCCCCCGGCCCGATCCGTCGGTCGGTCTCCTCGGTCACGCGGTAATGGATGATCGCGCCATGCGGCCCCGATCCGCAGATCGTCTCGAAACTGATGTCGCAGAGCGCATTCGTCGCCCGCCGGAACCCTTCGAGCGCGCGCACCACCGCCGTCTCGGTCAGCCCGCCCCCCGGCGCCTCGCGGTCAAGCCAGGCCAGAAACTGCACCATCGCTGCGCCGTCGCGCAGATGCGCCGCGCGGGTGCCGGCAATCTCGACCGCATTCTTGCAGGCCTTGGGCAAAAGGCAGGGGTCGGGCGCGCGGACCATCGCCAGGCCGGCCGCCGCCAGCCGGTCCGCCACGATCCGCGGGAGGTTCGCCGGGTCCACCCTGACCGGCCCCGCCAGCGCCGCGATGGCATCGAGGAACTCCGCCTCCTCCCGCACCGCGACACCTTCGCCCAGATGCGCCCGCACCCCCTCGGCCTTGCCCGCCCGGC
>JBEIDZ010000125.1:0-7480 GCA_040383215.1 Paracoccaceae bacterium
CGCGGGTCCAGGCGACCGGCATGTCGACCGGGCCGTTGGCGCTGTGAAACCAGGTGACCGCCGGAAACCGCGTGGTGGCCAGCACATGGTTGGCGGGGTCGACATGAAGGTAGTACTGTTCGCTCGCGACATCGAAATCGGGGATGCCGGCGACAAGCGGATTCATCCGGTCGCGCATCTCGACCCGGTAGCGCACCCCGTCGCCGCCGGGATGGGCGACCCAGTTCGCGCCGGTGACGAATTGCCAGAGCACATTGCCGCGGAAGGCATCGCACATGCCGCCGTGGCAGCCCGCGATGCCGGTGCCGCGCGCCACCGCCTCGGCCATGTTGACCGCGCGTTCGCGGCTCAGTTCGCTCATCGTCCAGACCGGCACGATGAGGTCGAGCGCGCAGAGAGCGCCGGTGTCGTCGAAACAGTCGAGACTGTCGGTCACGGTGCAGGCGATGCCCTCGGCCTCGAGCATCGCGCGGAAGATATGGGCGACCTTGTCGGGCTCGTGCCCGGCCCAGCCGCCCCAGGTGATCAGCGCTGTCGTCATGTCATCTCCTCCTCCAGCCGGTCCGCCCGGTGCCGGCCTCGCCGGGGGGGCGCTGCCCCCCGGGCCTGCGGCCCTCCCCCCGGGATATTCGGGGACATGGAATGGGGGCGGGCCGTCCTCTGGTGCTAGTGGCGGGCATAGATCGCGGCGATCCGCTCGACTGCGGCTTCGGGCGTCATCTCTTCGTTTTCGCCCGTGCGGCGCGAGGTAAGTTCGACCACGCCGGCCTTGAGCCCGCGCGGCCCGACGGTGATCCGCCAGGGCAGGCCGATGAGGTCCATGGTGGCGAATTTCTCGCCTGCCCGCGCCTCGGTATCGTCATAGAGCGGTTCGAGCCCGCGGGCCGCAAGCGTCGCGTGAAGCGCCTCGCAGGCCGCGTCGGCCGCCGCATCACCCTGCTTGAGGTTGACGATGCCGCAGGGGAAGGGGGTGACGCCTTCGGGCCAGATGATGCCGCGGTCGTCATGGCTCGCCTCGATGATCGCGCCGAGCAGGCGCGAGACACCGATCCCGTGGCTGCCCATCTCGACCGGTACGCTGCGCCCGTCTGCCGTCTGCACCGTCGCACCCATCGCGGCGGAATACTTGGTGCCGAAATAGAAGATCTGCCCCACCTCGATCCCGCGTCCGACCTTGCGGTGCGCTTCGGGCACGCGGTCGAACACGACCGGATCATGGGTCTCGTCGGTGCGGGCATAAAGCGTCGTGAATTCCTCGCACACGGCCGCGACCCGGGCGGGGTCGTCATAGTCGATGTCGCGGGCCCCGAGCTTCAGCGCGGTGACCCGGTCGTCATAGAAGACCTCGCTTTCACCCGTCTGCGCCAGCACCAGGAATTCGTGCGTATTGTCGCCGCCGATCGGGCCGGAGGCCGCCCGCATCGGGATCGCCGTCAGGCCCATCCGTTCATAGGTCCGCAGGTAACTCACCATATGGCGGTTGTAGGCATGCAGTGCCGCCGCCCGGTCCACGTCGAAGGTGTAGCCGTCCTTCATCAGGAATTCGCGCCCGCGCATCACGCCGAAGCGGGGGCGCATCTCGTCGCGGAATTTCCACTGGATGTGGTAGAGCGTCAGCGGCAGGTCCTTGTAGGACGAGACATGCGCCCGGAAGATGTCGGTCACCATCTCCTCGTTGGTCGGACCATAGAGCATCTCGCGCTCCTGACGGTCCCTGATGCGCAGCATTTCCTGGCCGTAATCGTCGTAACGCCCCGATTCGCGCCACAGGTCCGCCGGCTGCAGCGTCGGCATCAGCAGCGGGATATGCCCCGCGCGCTGCTGTTCCTCGTGCACGATCTGCTCGATCCGGCGCAGCACGCGGTAGCCCAGCGGCAGCCAGGAATAGATGCCCGCCGCCTGCTGTTTGATCATCCCGGCGCGCAGCATGTAGCGGTGCGAGACGATCTGCGCCTCGGCGGGGTTCTCCTTCAGCACGGGCAGGAAATAGCGGGTCAGGCGCATCGGGACCTCGGCTTGCGGTAATGCGGCCCGTTTACGCGGGAAGCCCGGGGCAGGCAAGCGCCCCGACCGACATGAACCCGCCGGTCCCGCTTGCAAGCAGGCCCGCTTTCCCCCATCTGTCGCCACAGCAACCCCGGAGAATTGGAGCATGGCCCTGCCCTACCAGACCCAGGCCAAATACTGGGGCCTTGCCGCCATCGCCCTGCTGGGGCTCTTGTGGCTTCTGGGCGATGTGCTTCTGCCCTTCGTGCTGGGCGGGGCGCTGGCCTATCTGCTCGATCCCATCGCCGACCGGCTGGAACGGATGGGGCTGAGCCGGGCGCTGGCGGTCACGGTCATCGCGCTGGTGACAACGCTGGCCGCGATCCTCGCGGTGCTCCTGATCATCCCCGCGCTGGTCGAACAGCTCGCCGGGCTCGTCGCGGCAGCGCCAGGCTATGCCCAGTCCCTGCAGGACTGGGTGATCACCCGCTTTCCCGCGCTCGGCGATGCGGAAAGCGCGCTGCGCGTCCAGCTGGAACAGGCCGGAGAGGCGATTGCCGCGCGGGGCGGGCAACTGATCAACGGCCTCCTGACCGGGGCGATGAGCTTCATCTCGATCATCCTGCTCATCGTCATCGTCCCGGTGGTGACGGTCTACATGCTGCTCGACTGGGACAGGATGATCGCCCGGATCGACGACATGCTGCCGCGCGACCATGCCCCGGCGGTCCGCGCCCTTGCACGCGACATCGATGCGACACTGTCCTCCTTCATCCGCGGACAGGGATCGGTCTGCCTGATCCAGGGCGCCTTCTATGCCGTGGCGCTGATGTTCGCCGGGCTGACCTACGGGCTGCTCGTGGGCGTCTTTGCAGGCCTCATCTCCTTCATCCCCTATGTCGGGGCGCTGCTCGGCGGGGCGCTGGCCATCGGGCTCGCGCTCTTCCAGTTCTGGGGTGACTGGGTCTCGATCGGGATCGTCGCAGGCATCTTTGTCGCCGGGCAGTTCATCGAGGGCAATTTCCTGACGCCCAAGCTCGTGGGCGGCTCGGTCGGGCTGCATCCGGTCTGGCTGATCTTCGCGCTCTCGGTCTTCGGCTCGCTGTTCGGCTTTGTCGGCATGCTGGTGGCGGTGCCGCTGGCGGCGGTCCTCGGTGTACTCACCCGGTTTGTCGTCGGCCGCTACAAGCAGGGCCTGCTCTACCGCGGCCAGGGGGATTCGGGGCCCGCGCCTGCGGCAGAGGCGGGCCCTGCCGGCGATGGGCCGGCCGGATGACATGGCCCGCCAGCTGAGCCTGGGCCTGCCCCCGGCGGCGACGCCCGGGGCGCCGTTCCTCGTCACGCCGGCCACCGCTGCCGCCCATGCCGCCGTCATGGGCCCGGCCGGCTGGCCGCAGGGGCGGCTCACGCTCGTCGGAGCCGAGGGAAGCGGCAAGAGCCATCTGGCCCGCCTCTGGGCGGCGCGGGAAGGGGCGCTGCTCGTGGACACTGCCGGGCTGGACAGCCTTGCCCCGCCAGGGCCGGCAGCGGCCCTGGTGATCGACGACGCGGACCGGATCGTGCCGGCACAGGAAGAGCCGCTCTTTCACCTCGTCAACCGCCTGGCCGGAAACGGCGGGCGGCTTCTGCTGACGGCGCGACAGCCGCCCGCGCGCTGGCCGCTGGCCCTGCCCGACCTCGCAAGCCGCCTTCAGGCCAGCGCTGTCGTCACGCTGCAGGACCCCGACGACCGCCTGCTCTCGCTCCTGCTCGCCCGCTTCATGGCCGACCGTCAGATCGTGCCGCGCGCCGGCGTGATCCCCTATCTTGTCAGCCGGATGGAACGCTCCGCCGCCGCCGCCCGACAGATCGCAGAGGCGCTCGATGCCGCCGCACTGGCCGAGGGGCGCGGCGTGACACGCGACCTCGCCCGTGCCGTTCTGGACAAGAGCGGAGAGGGCGCGCGATAACCCGTCATGCCAGTGTCACCAGGACGCTGCATGAGGCCGGAGAACACCACAAGATGCCGCCCCCGGACATGTCCCCTGCCGACTTCCTCTCCGCGCCCTTTGCCGAGCCCGTCGTGATCGAGGGCGGCCTGACCGGCCCCGAACGTTTCTACAACCGCGAACTCTCCTGGCTCGGCTTCAACTGGCGCGTGCTCGAGGAAGCCGAGAATCCGCGGGTCCCGCTGCTCGAACGGCTGCGCTTCCTGTCGATCTCGGCCAACAACCTGGACGAATTCTATACCGTCCGCGTCGCGGGACTGATGGAACTGGCGCGCGAAGGCAACCTGATGCCGGGAAACGACGGGCTGTCACCGGCCGAACAGCTCGTGCTGATCAATGCCGAAGCCCAGCGGCTGATGCGCCGCCAGCAGGCGGTCTTCACCGCGCTGCGCGATGACCTTGCCGCCGAAGGCGTGACGCTCGTGTCGGGCGCGGCGCTTGACGCGGCGGACCGCGCGCATCTCGAGGAGGTCTTTCTCAACAATGTCTTTCCGGTGCTCTCGCCCCTGGCGATCGACCCGGCCCATCCCTTTCCCTTCATTCCCAACACCGGTTTCGCGCTCGCGCTCAGGCTTGAACGCAATGCCGACCGGCGGCCGTTGCAGGCGTTGCTGCCGGTACCGTCGCAGATCGCACGCTTCGTGCGCCTGCCGGGCGAGACGGGGCACCGTTTCATCCGGCTCGAGGACCTGATCCTGTTGTTTCTGGATCGCCTGTTTCCGGGTTATCGCAGCGCGGGCTCCTGCGCCTTCCGCGTGCTGCGCGACAGCGATCTCGAGGTCGAGGAAGAGGCCGAGGACCTGGTGCGCGAATTCGAGACCGCGCTGAAGCGCCGTCGCCGGGGCGAGGTGATCCGGATGGAGATCTCGGCCGGCGCGCCCGAACAGCTGCGCGCCACGATCATGGAAGAGCTTGGCGTCGCCGGTGACGAGGTCGTGGAGGTCGACGGGCTCGTGGGCGTGGCCGACCTCAAGGAACTGGTGCTTGACGCGCGGCCCGACCTGCTCTGGCCGCCCTTCGTGCCGCGCGTACCCGAACGCGTGCAGGATTTCGGCGGCGACATGTTCGCCGCGATCCGGCAGAAGGACCTGCTGCTGCACCATCCTTACGAGACTTTCGACCTGGTGATCCGCTTCCTGCAGCAGGCCGCACAGGACCCCGACGTGCTGGCCATCCGCCAGACGCTCTACCGCACCTCGCGCAATTCGCCCATCGTCGATGCATTGTGCGAGGCCGCCGAGAACGGCAAGTCCGTCACCGCGCTGGTCGAGCTCAAGGCGCGTTTCGACGAGGCCGCCAACATCCGCCAGTCGCGCCGGCTGGAACGTGCGGGCGCCCATGTCGTCTACGGGTTCACCCAGCTCAAGACCCATGCCAAGATGAGCGTCGTGGTCCGCCGCGAAGGCGACAGGCTTGTCACCTACAGCCATTTCGGCACCGGCAACTATCACCCGATCACCGCGCGCATCTATACCGACCTGTCGCTTTTCACCTGCGACGCGGCGCTGGGGCGGGATGCGACCAAGGTCTTCAACTACATCGGCGGCTATGCCCAGCCCGAGGGGCTCGAGAATCTCGCGATCTCGCCGCTCTCGCTCAAGCAGCGCCTGATCGACCTGATGGCCGAGGAAAGCGACCACGCCCGCGCCGGGCGGCCCGCGATGATCTGGGCCAAGATGAACGCGCTGATCGAGGAGGACGTGATCGACGCGCTTTATGCCGCCAGCGGCGCGGGCGTGCAGATCAGCCTTGTCGTGCGCGGCATCTGCGGCCTGCGCCCCGGCATCCGCGGCCTGTCCGACAATATCCGCGTCAAGTCGATCGTGGGCCGCTTCCTCGAACATTCGCGCATCGTCTGCTTCGGCAACGGGCATGGCCTGCCCTCGCACAAGGCGCGGGTCTTCATGTCCTCGGCCGACTGGATGGGCCGCAACCTGACGCGCCGGGTCGAAACGCTGGTCGAGGCGACCAACCCCACCGTCAAGGCGCAGATCGTCGACCAGATCATGGCCGCCAACCTCGCGGACGTGGCGCAAAGCTGTATCATGTCGTCTGACGGCCGCTTCACCCGCGCGGCCCTGCCCGCGGATGGCGGCTTTGCCTTCAACTGCCACCGCTTCTTCATGGAAAACCCCTCGCTCTCGGGGCGCGGCTCGGCGGGGGCGGCCGATGTCGTGCAGCTGACCCATACCCATGACTGATCGCGCGCCGGTGCGGCGTTGACAGCCGACCGCCCCTTTCGCATGGTCGCGCCGGGGATAACCGGAACGGACATTGCGGCATGAACGAAACGGCGGCGGGCGACTGGTCCCCCTTCGGCACCCGCGTCTTTGGCGAGACAACGGCCGATTCCGCCTCTGCCGGCCCGCGCTCGCTCGCCCGCGTCGGCGTGATCGACGTGGGGTCGAACTCGGTGCGGCTTGTGGTCTTTGACGGGGCGGCCCGCAGCCCGGCCTATTTCTACAACGAAAAGATCATGTGCGCGCTGGGCGCGGGGCTGTCGCTGACCGGCCGGCTCAACCCCGCGGGGCGGGCCCGCGCGCTGACCGCGCTGCGCCGTTTCGCCGCTCTGGGTCAGGGGATGGACATCCTGCCGCTGACCGCCGTCGCCACCGCCGCCGTCCGCGAGGCAAAGGACGGCCCCGATTTCTGCGCCGAGGTGGAACGCGAGACCGGCATCCGCCTGCACATCCTGCCCGGCGACGAGGAAGCGCGCCTGTCGGCGCAGGGCGTGCTCCTGGGCTGGCCCGGCTCCTATGGCCTGGTCTGCGATATCGGCGGGGCCTCGATGGAACTGGCCGATCTGGCCCAGGGGCGCGTCGGGCGGCGGCTGACCTCGCCGCTCGGCCCGCTCAAGCTGCGCGAACGCAAGGGCGGCCAGAAGGCGCTGACGGCCCATATCGCCAAGACCCTGGGCCAACTCCATGCCGAGATGGAGCACGAACAGGGCATGCGGCTGTTCCTGGTCGGCGGATCCTGGCGGGCGATCGCGCGGATCGACATGGACCGGCGCGACTATCCGCTGACCGTGCTGCACGAATACCGCATGACGGCCGAGGCCGTGTCGGCCACGCGCGACTACATTGCGCGCACCGACATGGCCCAGCTGCGCCTGCGCTGCGACCTGTCGGAAGACCGGATGGCCCTTGTGCCGCTGGCCGTGCAGGTGCTGGAGGAGGTGGTGCGCGTCTTCCGCCCCAAGGACATCGCGGTGTCAAGCTATGGCATCCGCGAGGGTCTGCTCTTCGAACACATGCCGCGGGCGCTGCGCGACCGCGACCCGCTGATCGAGGCCTGCCGCTTTGCCGAGGCCAAGGATGCCCGCCTGCCGGGCTTTGGCGATGTGCTGTACGATTTCGTCCTGCTGCTGTTCCCCGAGACCGACTGGCAGCGCAAGCGCATCATCCTGGCCGCCTGCCTGCTGCACGACGTGAGCTGGCGCACCCATCCCGACTACCGGGCCGAAACCTGTTTCGACAATGCCACCCGCGCCAATCTCGGCGGGC
>JBEIDZ010000126.1:0-7473 GCA_040383215.1 Paracoccaceae bacterium
AGCAAGAGAAGCGACTTGCGCCCCGCCTCGCGCGCCTCCTCGATCCGGTCGGTCAGGTCCGACACCGTGCGCACCGGTTGCTGGCCCGCCTCGGTGATCACACTGCCGGGCATGATCCCCTTTTCGGCAGCGTCCGACATCGGATCGATGGCAGTCACGACAACCCCCTCGGTCTCGGCAATGCCAAATTGCTCGGCCAGTTCCGGTGTTATCCCCGACAGCGTCAGCCCAAGCACATCAGCATTCTCCGGCAGAGCCTCCTCGCCGGACGCGGCGACAATCCGCTCGGCCTCCTCGCGCCGGCCAAGCGTGACGGTCAGCGTGATCCGCTCCCCGTCCCGCAAGATCCCGAGTGGGACGGCCATGCCTTCGCCGGTATCGGCCACCATCTGGACCAGCTCCCGCGTATCGGGCACGGCTTTGCCGTCAAAGGTCAGGATCACGTCACCCTTCTGCAGGCCGGCATCGCGCGCCGGTCCCTTCGGCACATCGGTGACAAGCGCACCCTCTGCGCTTTCAAGCCCGGCAATCGCGCCGATCATCTCGACCTCCACATCCTGGATGCGGACGCCAAGCCAGCCGCGGCGGGTCTCGCCGAACTCGCGAAGCTGATAGACGACCTTCTCGACCACCTCGGATGACATCGCAAAACCGATCCCGATCGACCCGCCGGTCGGCGACAGGATCGCCGTGTTCACGCCGATCACCTCGCCTTCCATGTTGAAGAGCGGGCCGCCCGAGTTGCCGCGGTTGATGGCGGCATCGGTCTGGATGTAATCGTCATAGGTCCCGGCAAGTTCGCGCCCGCGGGCCGAGATGATGCCGGCCGAGACCGAAAAGCCCTGACCAAGCGGGTTGCCCATCGCCATGACCCAGTCGCCGACGCGCGAACCGTCGCCGTTGCTGTCGCCGAATTCGACATAAGGCAGATCGGTCGCGTCAACCTTGAGCAGCGCGATGTCGGTCTTGGGGTCGGTCCCGATGACGGTCGCGGGAAGCTCCTCATGCGAGAAGAGCTCGATCGTGATCTCTTCGGCATTCTCGATGACGTGGTTGTTGGTCACCACATAGCCATCGGGCGAGATGATGAATCCCGAACCCAGCGCATTTTCGCGGCGCGGCATGTTGTCACCGCCGAATTCGTTGAAGAACTCCTCGAAGGGAGAGCCCGGCGGCGCCATCCCGTCGGGCATGAGGTTGCCGGCGACGACCATGCTCGTGGTGATGTTCACGACCGCAGGGCTGACCTCTTCGGCGAGGTCGGCAAAGCTCATCGGGCGGGTGTCGTCTGGGTTGACGATCTCGAAAACGGTTGACTCTTCCTGCGCAAGCGAGGGGAGCGAGAACGCGGCGATCACGGCCGAGCCGAGCAGGAGCGCCCGGACGGACGACGCGGCGAAAGAAAACGGGTAGGAAGCCTTCATGGCCTGCATGCTCCTTCGGGGGTTGGGCGCGGGCGTCATGCCCGCCTGCCACGTGACATAGGGACAAGGGCGCGGATCGACAACGCAACTGATGCTCTCGCCGCGTCAAGGTGGCGTGAGAATTCTTGCAGACTCACGCCAGCGACGCGCCCAGCATCCGGCCCAGCACGATCAGGCCAAGCCCGACCGTCACGGCAAGAAGACCGGCAAGCCGGCGCTGGCCGGGCGTCATCGCCCGCAGCGTGGCCAGCAGGTCCTCGACAAGCCAGGGCGCAAGCGCATAAAGCAGCCCCTCTGCCACCAGCACGAGCCCGAGGGCGACAAGGGCGACGCCCATCGGGCAGGCGCGTCTCAGTCCGCCGCCGGTGCCGGCGCGGGCGCTGCCGCACCTGCCGGCGGCGCACCGGGCGAGAGCCCGCCATCGGCCGAATAGAGATAGCGGAAGAAGTCGCTCGTCGGGGTCATCACCATCGTCGAGTTCTGCCCCTTCAGCGCCTGCTCATAGGCCTGGAGCGAACGGTAGAAGTCGAAGAACTCCGGGTCCGCGCCGTAGGCTTCGGCGAAGATGCGGTTGGCCTCGGCATCGGCCTCGCCGCGGGTGATGTTGGCGTCCCGCTCGGCCTCGGAGAGGGTTTCGGTCCGGGTCCGGTCGGCAAGAGCACGCACGCGCTGCGCGGCCTCGTTACCGCGCGCGACCTCGTCGGCGGCTTCGCGTTCGCGTTCGGCCCGCATCCGGGCAAACGTCGGCTCGAGGTTCTGTTCAGGCAGGTTCGTCCGCTTCAGCCGCACGTCCACCACCCGCAGGCCAAGCCCCTCGGCCTCGGCCTGGGCGCGGTCGCGGATGCGGTTCATGAGCAGGCGCCGCTCGCCCGACAGGATCGTGTCCGAAGTGACCTGGTCAGCACCAAGCACTTCGCGGATCGAGGCGTTGAGGATCGATCCAAGCCGGTCCTCGGCCACGCGGATGCCGCCCACGCCAACGGCCTGGCGGAACTGCACGACATCGTCGATGCGGTACCGGGCAAAGGCATTGACGACAAGCCGGCGGTCATCGGAAGGCGTGACCTCGATTTCCTCGGTATCCAGACCGAGCGTGCGGGCATCGTATTTCACGACTTCCTGGATGAACGGAATGCGGAAGCCGATCCCGGGTTCCTCGCGCACCTGCCTGATCTGGCCGAACTGCAGGACCAGCGCCTTTTCGCGTTCGTCCACGACATAGACAGAGGACAGAAGGAGGCCGATGACAACCGCGATGGCGGGCAGGATGAAGGCCGATGTCTTCATGGTTCAGTTCCCCGCCTGGTCGGACGCCGCGGCAGAGCCGGGGCTGGTGCGCATGATCTCGTTGAGCGGCAGGAACGGGACGACACCGTTGCCGCCCCCGGCCCCCGCCACAGAGGGGTCGAGCACGATCTTGCCCATGTCGCCAAGCACGCGCTCCATCGTCTCGAGATAGATCCGCCGGCGGGTGACATCCTCGGCATTGAGGTATTCGGTCAGGACCGCGCTGAAGCGGCTGGCCTGACCGATCGCGTCGTTGACGGTCTGGGCGCGGTAGGCCTCGGCCTCCTCGCCGATCTGGGCGGCGCGACCGCGCGCCTCGGCCAGCACCGTATTGGCATAGGCGTCAGCCTGCCGCTGGAGCCTGTCGCGTTCCTGCGCGGCGGCCTGCACGGCGCGGAAACTGTCGATCACCTCCGCCGGGGGGTCGGCGCGTTCGAGGTTGACGCGGATCACGTTGATCCCGCTGTCAAGCGCATCGAGCGAGGTCTGGATATCGGCCCGCGCAGTATCGGCAATGATGCCGCGGTCGCGGTTGAGGATCGGCGACAGCGGCGTGGAGGCGATGATCTCGCGCATCACCGATTCCGAGATCGCTCGGACGGTCAGCTCCGGATCGGCCAGGTTGAAGATGTGCTTCGAGGGATCGTTGACGTTCCAGACCACCTGGAACCCGATATCGACGATATTCGCATCGGTCGTCAGCATCAGCCCGTCGCCAGTCTGCGCGCCCGAAACGGAACCGATCGACTCGGTCCGCTCGGACGTGACGTTGACCACGTCATAGGTCACAAGCGGCCAGGGCGCGAAGTTCAGGCCCGGATTTCCGATCCCGGAAAAGGAGCCGAGGAAAAGCTCGACCGACTGTTCCTCGGGCTTGACCGTGTAAAAGGACATGAACGCCCAGAGTCCCGCAGCCGCCAGCGCGGCAAGTCCGACGCCCCCGCGGGTGATGCGCGGGCCGTCAGGCTGGCCCGGGGCGCCCGGGCCGGTGCCGCGGCCGCCGCCCATCAGGACGCGCAGCTGTTCGCGCCCCTTGGTCATCAGTTCATCGATTTCGGGGATCTGCGGCCCCTCGCCACCCGGGCGCCGGTTGCCGGGCCGCCGGTCGTCACCTCCCCCGTCGCCGCGGTTTCCACCGCCGCCGCCCCAGGGTCCTCCGTTGTTTCCAGACATGAAGCCTCTGCTTTCGTTGTTCACGCGCCGGTCTTTGCCGGTCGCGGCCCTCTTCCCTAATTGGACGTGACGCCCGCGATTTCAAGCAGTCCTGACAGGCGCGCGCATGGTGACAAGCTCTTCGGACATGGTCGGGTGCACCGCCACGGTGAGGTCGAAATCCTCTTTCGTGGCGCCCATCCCGATGGCGATGGCGGCAAGCTGGATCATCTCGGCCGCCTCGGGTGCGACGATGTGACAGCCCAGAACGCGCCGCGTGGCGCGGCTGACCACCAGTTTCATCAGAACACGGCCGGGGGCGCCGGCAAAGGCGCCGCGCATCGGGCGGAACTGGGTCGTGTAGACCTCGACGGGTTCGCGGGCGCGGGCCTCGGCCTCGGTCAGGCCGATGGCGCCCAGTTCGGGCCGGGTAAAGACGGCGGCGGGGACAAGACTGTGGTCCATCGGCGTGGGTTTGCCGCGAAAGACGGTGTCGACAAAGGCCATCGCCTCGCGGATGGCGACCGGGGTCAGGTTGACGCGGTCGGTGACATCACCCACGGCAAAGACCGAAGGCACGGCGGTCTGCGAATAGGCATCGACCCTGATCTCGCCCCGCGCGCCGATGCCCACACCCAGCGCCTCAAGCCCGAGACCCTTCGTGTTCGGCTGCCGCCCGGTAGCAAAGAGAACCGCGTCGAATGTGCCGCCGACACCGGCTGCCGTGGTCGTGACCCGCAGCCGCGGACGCGCGTTTCCGCCCGCCGCGGGACCGTCGGGATCAAGGGCTGTCAGGTCGGTCGCGCAGGACAGCGCAACCCCCTGGCCGCGAAGCGCCTCGGCGACAAGGTCGCGCGCCTCGTCGTCAAAGCCGCGCAGGATCTGCGGGCCGCGGTAAATCTGGGTGACGGCAACGCCAAGTCCGCCGAGGATCGCGGCCATCTCGCACGCGATGAAGCCGCCGCCGACGATGAGGATCGAACCGGGCAGGCGGTCGAGCGTGAAGATGTCGTCCGAGACAAGGCCGTGGTGCGCATTCGGCAGGTCGGGCCGCACGGGCCGGCCGCCGGTCGCGACAAGGATATGGGCGGCGGTCAGCCGTTCGCCGCTGGCAAGCGCGACCGTATGGGCATCCTCGAGCGTGGCGCGGCTGTCGAAGACGCGCACGCCCGCCTGGTCAAGCAGGCGGCGGTAGACCGCTTCGAGCCGGTCAAGCTCGGCCGCAAGGCGGGTGCGGAAGGCCGGCCAGTCGAACTGTCCATCGGGGATGTCCCAGCCATAGGCGCGCGCCTCGGCCGGCATCTCGCGGAAGGCCGAGGCAAAGACCATCAGCTTCTTGGGCACGCAGCCGCGGATCACGCAGGTGCCGCCCATCCGGCTGTCCTCGGCCAGTGCGACGCGGGCGCCGGCCGCGGCGGCCATGCGCGCGGCGCGCACGCCGCCCGATCCCCCGCCGATCACGAAAAGGTCGAAATCGAACGCCATCCTCTCAGCCTTCCGCCGCCTGCTGCCGCTGCCGGTTCACTCTGCCGCGACCCCTTCGGTGAACTGGAGCCGGGCGAGACGGGCATAGAGCCCGCCTTCGGCCACAAGCTGGTCGTGGCGGCCCTGCGCGACGATCCGCCCGGCGTCGAAGACCACGATGCGGTCGGCCTTCTTCACCGTGGCCAGCCGATGGGCAACGACGAGCGTGGTGCGGCCCGCCGAAAGCCGCTCCACCGCCTCCTGCACGGCGCGTTCGCTTTCGGCGTCAAGCGCGCTTGTCGCTTCGTCCAGAAGCAGGATCGGCGCATCGCGCAGGATCGCGCGGGCGATGGCGATGCGCTGCTTCTGGCCGCCCGACAGCATGACGCCGCGTTCGCCGACATAGGTGTCATAGCCATCGGGCAGCCGGGCCAGGAAGCCATGCGCGGCGGCGGCGCGGGCAGCGGCCTCGACCTCGGCATCGCTGGCCTCGGGGCGGCCGAAGCGGATGTTGTCACGGGCGGTGGCGGCAAAGATCACGGGGTCCTGCGGGACAAGCGCGATGGCGCGGCGGAAATCGGCGCGCGCCATGTCGCGCAGGTCGACGCCGTCGATCCGGATGGTACCCACCTGCGGGTCGTAGAAGCGCAGGAGAAGCTGGATCACCGTCGTCTTGCCCGCGCCCGAGGGGCCGACAAGCGCCACCGTCTCGCCCGGG
Source organism: Paracoccaceae bacterium (assembly GCA_040383215.1). Classification (GTDB taxonomy): domain Bacteria; phylum Pseudomonadota; class Alphaproteobacteria; order Rhodobacterales; family Rhodobacteraceae; genus JBEIDZ01. The sequence continues at coordinate 6,046 of JBEIDZ010000126.1, forward strand.
ACGATGGTCAGGGTGATGCCGTCGAGCGCGCGCACACCGGGCCGCGCGGGATAGCTGAAGCCCACGCGGTCGAACTGGATCGACCCGCGCCCGCGCTCCGGCAGCGGCCGGGGCGCGGCGGGGTCGCGCACGGCATCCTCGGCGGCCAGCAGCTCGACCAGCCGTTCGGTCGCGCCGGCGGCGCGCTGCATCTCGCCCCAGACCTCGGTCAGGGCGCCGACGCCACCCGCGACGATCACCGAATAGATCACGAACTGCACAAGCTCGCCCACCGTCATCGCGCCGGCGCGCACGTCATGCGCCCCGATCCAGAGCACGCCGACAATCCCGGCAAAGACAAGATAGATGACGATTGCAGTCATCACCGCGCGCAGGCCGATCCGCTTGCGCGCAGCGGTGAAGCTTTTTTCGGTCACGCGGGCAAAATCGGCACGGCTGGCGGCCTCGTGGGTAAAGGCCTGCACGGTCTGCGCGGCCAGCAGCGTCTCGGAGGCCGTGCCCGAGGAGGAAGCGATCCAGTCCTGATTCTCGCGGCTGAGCCCGCGCAGCCGGCGCCCCAGTACCGCAATCGGCACGATGACAAGCGGGACGATCAGCAGCACAAGACCGGTCAGCTTGGGCGAGGTATAGAAAAGCAGCACCAGCCCGCCCGCCAGCATCAGCAGATTGCGCAGCGCGACCGAGACGGAGGAGCCGATGACCGACAGGATGAGCGTGGTGTCAGTGGTGATCCGGCTCAGGACCTCGCCTGTCATCAGGCGTTCGAAGAAGGCGGGACTCATCCCGATGGTGGTGTCGAACACCGCCTTGCGGATATCGGCGACGACACGTTCGCCAAGCCGGGTGACAAGATAGTAGCGCAGCGCGGTGCCAAGCGCGAGCAGCCCCGCGATGCCGAGCGCGGCCAGGAAGTAGCGGTCGAGCAGCAGCGCATCGGCGGCGTTGAAATTGTCCACGACACGGCGCACCGCAAGCGGCAGGACCAGCGACACGACGGCCGTCAGGACCAGTGCGAAAAGGGCAAGCCCGAGCATGCCCCGGTAGGGTCGCAGAAACGGCCAGAGTGCGGCGAGCACACGAATGCGCCGGGAGGTCGGACGTTCCTGTTCGGCCTGGCGTGGAGGCTCGGCCATCGCGGCTCCTGCGCTTCTGTCCGCCGCGACATAAGCGGGGGCCGCGGCAGGGGCAAGGCTGACGCAGACCCCGGCATGACGGAAGGAGTGGAGCGGGCGACGGGAATCGAACCCGTGTCTCTAGCTTGGAAGGCTAGGGTCTTACCATTACACAACGCCCGCACCGGGATTGTCCTAGGCCCCCGCGCCGCGCGCGTCAAGCCAGCCGCCCGCCACCGGGCGGGCGCGGGGGGGGGGGGGGCCCCCCCGCCCCCCCCCCCCCGCGCGGGGGGGGCGGCGGCCCCCCCCCCCCCGC
>JBEIDZ010000127.1:0-7450 GCA_040383215.1 Paracoccaceae bacterium
AATCCCGACCACCCCCCCGCGCCCACGGTGAACAACTCGCTCACCAGAAGACGCCCCACCCTGTCGTGGTGCTTCGCACCGAGGATATGCTTGATCTTGCGATGCGTCTTGGTCTCGTCCGACCCGTACTGCACCACGTCCAGATCGTCCCGGCGCACCGCAAAGGGGCGCAGCGTCTCGGCAAAGCGCGCACCGGCGACAAAGCACTCGGTCGCCGTCAGCGCGGTGATGCGCGCGCCCGTATCGGTCGGCACATAGACGCCCTCGGGCTCGCCATCCCAGACATCGGCGCCGCGGTTGCCGATCCCCGCAAAGCTCTCGCCCCCCGTCTCGACCATGACCGTCCCGGTCGCCGGCACCACGCAGGTCTCGTACCCCGCCACGCGGTAGTCGAAACTCTCTCCGGGGCCCAGCCTCACGCGGTTGAAATAGACCAGCGGCACAAGCGCATCCCCGACATCGACGATGGGCCGGTTGCGGTTGTCATGGGGCGCAATGTGCATGGGGTCCTCTCAGATGGCACCGGGCGCAGGGTTTCGCGCCAGAAACAGGTCAAGCTCCGCCCGGTCGGGCATCGCCGGCGCACAGGCCACGCGCCCGACGACGATGGCCGCAGCCGCCGCGCCGCGCAGCACCGCCTCGCGCAGGGGCCGGCCCGCGGCCAGCGCGGCGATCAGGGCGCCAAGGAAACTGTCCCCCGCCCCGGTCGGCTTCAGCACCGCCACCGGAAATATGCCGGTCGCGAATTCCTCGCCGGGGGTGATCGTGATCGCCCCCTTCTCGCCCATCTTGTAGATCGCGACCGCCGCCCCGCCCGCGACCAGCGCCCGCGCCGCCGCAAGGCCCTCCGCCGCATCCCCGGCCAGGACACCGAACTCCACGTCATTGCCGACGATGACGTCACACATCCCTGCGGCGCGCGAACAGACCTCCGCCGCCACCCGGGCCGAGGGCCAGGAATAGGGCCGGTAATCGATGTCGAGGATCAGCGGCACCCCCGCCGCCCGCGCAAGCTCAAAGGCCCGCAACGCCGCGCTGCGCGACGGCTCCGCCGCCAGCACCGTCCCCGTCGCGATCAGCCCCGAAAAGGCTGCGTAATCCACCGCCTCCACATCCGCCGCCGTCATCTCGAAATCGGCCGCCCCGTTGCGGTAGATCACCGACTGATGGTCCTCCACCCGCGTCTCCACCACGGCCAGCGAATTGCGCGCCTCGCCCCCCACCGCGCGCACATGGCGCCGGTCCACCCCGTACCGGTCAAGCTCGTTCAGACAGAAGCGCCCGATCGCGTCATCCGCCACGCAGGTCACGATCGCCGCCCGGCAGCCAAGCCGCACCAGCGCAACCGCCGTATTCGCCGCCGACCCGCCCAGGGCCGAGGTAAAGCGCGCCGCCTCCTCGGTCCGCGTCCCCGGCGGATCGGCGTAAAGGTCCATCCCCGCCCGCCCCATGACCAGAAGACGCCCGCCCGACAGCCTCGCCAGCCCCGCTTCCCCGGCCATCGCTCCCCCTGCCCGCGCCCAGCCCGCCCGTCCCGCAGCCAAAGGCCCGCGCAGGGCCCTTGCAGGCTCCAAAGCGTGAGGTTACACGACGCACCACCCGTTGCAACCGGCTGCAACCGGGCTTCAGGGAAAGGGCGCCCGTGAGGCAGATCGGCATCGGGCTCGTCGGCGGCGGCTATATGGGCAAGGCGCATGCCGTCGCGCTCTCGGCCGTCGGCGCCGTCTTCGACACCGGACTGCGCCCCCGGCTCGAGGTGATCGCCGCCTCCTCCCCCGCCTCGGCCGAAGACCATGCCCGCGCGCTCGGCTTTGCCCGCGCGGCGCGCGACTGGCGCGACCTCGTCGCCGACCCGGCGGTCGAGGCGGTGGTCATCGCCTCGCCCCAGTCCACCCACCGCGCCATCGCCGAGGCCGCCTTCGCCGCCGGCAAACCCGTCTTCTGCGAAAAGCCGCTCGGCGCTTCGCTCGCCGATGCCCGTGCCATGACCGCGGCGGCCGAGGCCTCCGGCCTGCCCAACATGATCGGCTTCAACTACGTCCGCACGCCCGCGACCCAGTTCGTGCGCCGCCTGCTGGCTGATGGCGCAATCGGCCGGGTCACCTGGTTGCGCGCCGAACATACCGAGGATTTCCTCGCCGACCCCGCCAGCCCCGCGACCTGGCGCACCACCGGCCGCGCCAACGGGGCGATGGGCGATCTCGCCCCTCACATCATCAACTGCACGCTCGCGCTCATGGGCGACATCGCCGAACTCTCCGCCCGGATCGAGACGCTGCACACCACCCGCCCCGGCCCGCAGGGGCCCGTCGCGGTCGACAACGACGACCACGCCCAGATCATGCTGCGCTTCGCCTCCGGCGCGATGGGGCACCTTTATGTCAGCCGCACCGCCACAGGGCGCAAGATGGGCTATGCCTACGACATCCACGGCACCGAAGGCGCGATCCGCTTCGACCAGGAAGACCAGAACGCCGTCTGGCTCTACCGCGCCCAGGGACCCGAGGCCGAACGCGGCTTCACGCGCATCCTCACCGGCCCCGCCCACCCCGACTACCGCGCCTTCTGCCAGGGCCCGGGCCACGGCACCGGCTACCAGGACCAGATCATCATCGAGGCGCGCGACTTCCTCGCCGCCATCGCCTCCGGTCAGCCCGTCTGGCCCACCTTCCGCGACGGTCTCGCCGTCGCCCAGGTGATCGAGACCGCCTTTAATTCCTCCGCCGACGGCCGCTGGCACCCCGTCCCCCGCTCATGACCGGAGACATGTCCCCATGACCATCCGCATCGGCAACGCGCCCTGCTCCTGGGGCGTCGAATTCGCAGGCGACCCCCGCAACCCGCCCTGGCGCCAGGTGCTGGCCGACTGCGCCGCCGCAGGCTATGCGGGGATCGAGCTTGGCCCCATCGGCTACATGCCCGAAGACCCCGCGATCCTGTCCGAGGCGCTCGCCCAACACGCGCTCACCCTCATCGGCGGCGTCGTCTTCCGCCCCTTCCACGACCCCGCCGCCTGGGATGACGTGCAGGACGCCGCGCGCCGCACCTGCCGCGCGCTCGTGGCCCACGGCGCCCGGCACCTCGTGCTGATCGACTCGATCTCCCCCCGCCGCGCGCCCACCGCCGGCCGGGCCGAGGCCGCCGAACAGATGGACGCCGCCGAATGGGCGGCCTTCCGCGACCGCATCGCCACCGTCGCCCGCATGGGCGCGGGGGACTACGGCCTCACCGTCTCCATCCACGCCCATGCCGCAGGCTTCATCGACTTCGAACCCGAACTCGAACGCCTGCTCGACGAGGTCGACGACACGGTCCTCGGCATCTGCTTCGACACAGGCCACCATTCCTACGCGGGCTTCGACCCCGTCGCCTTCATGCGCCGCCACATCGACCGCATCCGCTACATGCACTTCAAGGACATCGACCCGAGGGTCAAGGCCAACGTCATCGCCCGCGGCACCGGCTTTTACGACGCCTGCGGACAAGGCATCTTCTGCAACCTCGGCCAGGGCGACGTCGACTTTCCCGCCGTCCGCCGGATTCTCCTCGACGCAGGGTTCGAAGGTTGGTGCACCGTCGAACAGGATTGCGACCCCACGCTCGACGTAAGCCCCCTCGACGACGCGCGCCGCAACCGCGACTATCTCTCATCCATCGGCTTCTAGGCAGGAGTGCGCGACATGCAACGGCTCAGATGGGGTCTCATCGGCGGCGGCGAAGGCAGCCAGATCGGCCCCGCTCACCGCCTCGGCGCACGGCTCGACGGGCTCTTCGACTTCACCGCCGGCGCGCTCGACCACCGCCCGGATGCCGGGCGCGCCTTCGGCCAGAGTCTCGGCCTCGCCCCCGACCGCTCCTACGGCGACTGGCGCGAGATGCTGGCCGGCGAATCCGCCCGCCCCGACCGCGTCGACCTCGTCACCGTCGCCACCCCCAACGCCACCCATTTCGAGATCACGCGCGCCTTCCTCCAGGCCGGCTTCCACGTGCTCTGCGAAAAGCCCATGACCATGACCGTCCCCGAGGCCGAAGAGATCGTCACCCTCACCCGCGCCACGGGCCGCATCTGCGCGGTCAACTACGGCTATACCGGCTATTCGCTCGTGCGCCACATGCGCGCGATGGTCGCCCGCGGCGACATCGGCGCGGTGCGCATGGTCGTCGCCGAATTCGCCCACGGCCATCACGCCGATGCCGCTGATGCCGACAATCCCCGCGTCCGCTGGCGCTACGACCCCGCCCAGGCCGGCATCTCGGCCCAATTCGCCGATTGCGGCATCCATGCGCTGCACATGGCCAGCTTCGTCATCGGGCAGGACCTCGCGCGCCTCTCCGCCGACACCGTCTCCTGCATCCCCTCGCGCCTGCTCGAGGATGACGCCCAGGTCAACCTCCGCTTCGACGGCGGCGCCGTCGGCCGGCTCTGGACCTCCTCCATCGCCATCGGCCGCCAGCACGGGCTCACGCTCCAGGTCTTCGGCGAAAAGGGCGGCCTGCGCTGGGCCCAGGAACAGCCCAACCAGCTCTACTACATGCCGCTCGGCGCCCGGCTCCAGGTGATCGAACGCGGCGAGGCGGGCCTCTCGCCCGAAGCCGACCGCTCCACCCGTGTCACCATCGGCCATGCCGAAGGCATGCCGCTCGCCTTCGCCAACATCTACAAGGACCTCGCCGAGGCGATCCACGCCGCCCACGCCGGCCGCCCCCCCGACCCCGCCGCGATGCTCTTTCCCCGCGCCGAAGACGGACTGCGCTCCATGGCCGCCGTTTTCGCCGTCGCCGAAAGCGGGACATCCGCCGGCACCTGGGTCGACGCCCGCCCGCCGATGTTCCGCTAACGCGCCGCCGCAACGCCACGGCCTGCGCGACCTGCCGTGAAATCGGGCAACAGCCCCGTGACTCGGCATGCGCCTTCCTCCCCGCGCTTGACTCGATACCGCCCTCTGCTAGCGTCCGCCCGTCTGGACTTGGGGGGACATCAATGCTCGATCTCGTCGTGCGCAACGCGCGTCTTCCCGATGCGCGCGACAGGGTGGATATCGGCATCTCCGACACCCGCATCGCCGACATCCGCCCCGCCCTCCCCGCCGCCGGCCGGCGCGAGATCGACGCGGGCGGCCGCCTTGTCGCGCCGCCCTTCGTCGATCCCCATTTCCACATGGACGCGACGCTCTCGCTCGGCCTGCCGCGGCTCAACCGCTCGGGCACGCTGCTCGAAGGCATCGCGCTCTGGGGCGAACTCAAACCACTCCTCACCCCCGAGGCGGTGATGGAGCGCGCGCTGCGCTACTGCGACCTCGCCGTCTCCCAGGGCCTCCTCGCGATCCGCACCCATGTCGATGTCTGCGACGACCGCCTCACCGCGGTCGAAGCTCTGGTCGAGGTCCGCCGCCGGGTGAAACCCTGGATCGACCTGCAACTCGTGGCCTTCCCCCAGGACGGCCTCTTCCGCAGCGCCAATGCCGAACGCAACCTCATCCGCGCGCTCGACATGGGCGTCGATGTGGTGGGCGGCATCCCGCATTTCGAACGCACCATGCAGGCCGGCGCGGACTCGCTGCGCCGCCTGTGCGAGATTGCGGCCGACCGCGGCCTGCCCGTCGACATTCATTGCGACGAAACCGACGACCCCCTAAGCCGCCATGTCGAAACGCTGGCGGCCGAGACGATGCGCCTCGGCCTCGGCGCGCGCGTGGTGGCCAGCCACACCACGGCGATGCATTCCTATGACAACTACTATGCCTCCAAGCTCATCCCGCTGATCGCCGAATCGGGCATGCATGTCGTCCCCAACCCGCTCATCAACATCACGCTGCAGGGGCGCGCCGACAGCTATCCCCGCCGCCGCGGTCTGACCCGCATCCCCGAACTGCGCGCAGCCGGCGTCAACGTCGCCCTCGGCCAGGACTGCACGATGGACCCCTGGTACCCGCTCGGCTCCGCCGACATGCTCGAAGTCGCGCACATGGCGATCCACGCCGTCCCCATGACCTCGCGCGAGGCGATGGCCTGGACCTTCACCTCGGTCACCACATGCGGCGCCGCCGCCATGGGCCTGCCCGACCCGACGCTGCGCCCGGGCGGCCCGGCCAGCATGGTCATCCTCCAGGCCCGCGACCCGATCGAAGCCGTGCGCATGAAGGCCACCCGCCTCTGCGTCATCCGCGACGGCCGCGGGCTCGCCGAAACCGCGCCGGGCCGGCCCACCCTCTCGCTGCCGGGCCGGCCCGCGACGCTCGACCCCGCCGACTACGCCCCCGTGGCCGAAGACTGACCCACATCGACCCCCAACCGGAAAGGACCCCACCCATGCGCCTCGCCCCCAACCGCCGCCAGCTCCTGATCGGAGCGACCGCCACCCTCGCCCTGCCGGCCTATCTCCGCCAGGCCTCTGCCCAGACCGCGATCAAGGTCGCCGCCATCCACGCCTCCCCGGTCGAAAACGCCTGGAACAGCCGCATCCACCTCGCCTTCCAGGAAGCCGCCGCCGCCGGCACCATCGAATACCAGTTCTCCGAAGGCGTCTCCGCGACCGACTATCCCCGCGCCATGCGCGAAGTCGCCGAAAGCGGCGCCCGCCTTGTCTGGGGCGAATCCTACGCGGTCGAAAACGAAGCTCGCGACGTCGCCGCCGACTATCCCGACGTGGCCTTCCTGATGGGCTCCTCGGGCGGCCCCGAGGGCGACAATTTCGGCGTCTTCGGCACCCGCAACCACGAGGCCGCCTATCTCGCCGGCATGCTCGCAGGCAAGATGTCCACCTCCAACGTCTTCGGCTCGGTCGGCGGCTACCCGATCCCCGAGGTCAACCTGCTCATCAACGCCTTCCGCTTCGGCGTGAAGGAGGTCAATCCCGACGCGACCTTCCTCAACGGCTTCATCGGCGCCTGGTTCGACCCCGCCAAGGCCAAAGAGGCCGCCGTCGCCCAGATCGACGCCGGCGCCGACATCCTCTTCGGCGAACGCATCGGCACCGCCGACGGCGCCGCCGAACGCGGCGTCAAGGCCATCGGCTCGCTCATCGACTATACCCCGCGCTATCCCGGCACGGTCTTTGCCAACGCAATCTGGCATTACGGCCCGACGATCTCGGCCATCCTCGCCGACATCCAGGCCGGCACCCCCGTCGGGCGCGACTACACCGAATATTCCTTCATGAAGCACGGCGGCAACGACCTCATCTTTGTGACCGGGGAAGTGCCCGCCGACGCCGTCCCCGCGATGGAGGAAAAGCGCGCCGCGATCCAGTCGGGCGCCTTCGAGGTGCCCATCGACGCCAACGAACCCGCCTGACCGCGGCCATGCAGGATGCCACCGCGCTCGCCGCCGCCATCGCCGGCGGGCGCACCACCGCAGTCGCGGCCATGCAGGCCGCGTTCGGCGCTGCCCGGGCGCTGGACAGGTTCGGGGCGCTCGCCCGCCTCGCGCCGGACCAGGGCCTGGCCGATGC
>JBEIDZ010000128.1:0-7443 GCA_040383215.1 Paracoccaceae bacterium
CGGCATGGGTAGGTGCCGGTTGGATCAGGCCGTTGGGATGAAAGCATTGCAAGTCGAGCGCCAGCCGCGCCAGGAACAGGCGCAAACGGCCCGCGACGGGTTGGGTCTGTGTTTCGCCGATGCGCAGGGTCAGGCGGCGGATCAGGGTGCAGAGATCGGCGATGATCCGGTTACGAAATTTGGGCAGGCCGTCCATGAGCGCGAGGAAACCCATCTGATCAATCCGAAGGAGACGGCTGTCAACCTGCGCATAGACCGAAGCGGACCTGTTGCCGCCGTCCAGCACGGCCAGTTCGCCCAGATGGTCGCCGGGCCGGATGCGGCTGAAGACGATTTCGCGACCGTCCGCTGTCCACTGCACGGCGAGCAGCCGGCCCGAGAGAACGAAAAACACCTCCTGGCCCGGATCGTCATGTGAGACCACCGTCTGCCCCTGGTGCACGACGAGTGGAACCAGCCTGACCCCGAGTTTGGCGATATCGGCGGCGCTTATTCCGCGCAGGACCCTCACTTCCGGAAATGCGCTGTCGTCGTCCATCACATCCTAACGACGGGCTGGCAAGCCGGGTTGGCAGACGTGACCATATCATCACGTCCACCGGCCCGGAACCGTGATCAGGTGATCAGGAGCATCCCTTCGGAAAGGGGGTATTGCCGCTCGGGCGTGTCGATGAAGATTCGAGTCACGACGGGGTAGGTCTGGCCGTCTTTGGTCTGATTGACCATGTCATAGGCTAAAGTGCCGCGGGGTGCATAAAGTTTGAAGTCGCCGATATCCGCACCCGTGAGCTCCCGTTTGAGATCGGTGGCGAAGTTGGTGATGATCGAGTTGTCCTGACTGGCATGGCCCACCTTGCAGGCCATGAGGTAGATTTTCTCGAAGGACCCACTTGCAAAGCCCTTCCCCCGCAATTCTGCGAGGAAGGCGGCGGGTTTGTATCCTCCGAAAACCGCGGCATTCCCATGAGAGTTGATGACAAGCGTGGAGCCGCGGTCGCTGTTGTCCGGGCTCATCGCATCGGTGGCCAGCATGGCGAAAGGATGCGGGTCCGAGGTCTTGAAATAGGCTTGCAGGGCCTTGAGCTTGGCCGCGCGTGCGGGTTGGGAATCCCAGTCGAGCGACATGTAGGTCAGCATGTGTGTCTCCTTTCTCTGGCGAGGGTTCAGATGTCGAGGTCGAGGACGAAGTTTTTGGCATTGTCGCCGAGTTTCGTGAGCACGGCGTCGCGCACACGGGCGTAAACGGCCGAGTCAAGCGTTTGCTGGACGGTGGACTGGTTCAGGGTCGTGCTGTCCGAAGAGAAGTTGAAGAACAGCACGTCAGTCGTCTGCTGCGCCGCGTCGTAGTAGAAGGCCATCGTCTTCATCGTCACCGCACCGGCGGTTTCGCTGCAGGCGCTGATCTGGAAGTTGCCTTCGGTGTCCGAACTGGCCGAATGGTTGAAGAGCTGCAGCCGGCCGTCTGTTTTGGGCAGCTTTTTCAGGGCGTCGATTGCTGCGGCGACCACCAGTTCTTCCTGACCGGTCAGGGCGGCCTCCGCGATTTCGAGAACCGCTTCGTCCATCGAAAAGGACATCGACTTCGCACTGTATTTCTGCCAGTTGAAGCCCTGCGAGACCCAGCCGATCTTTGACAGGACGTTGGTATAGGCGGCGTACCAGGCCATGACGTCGGTTTCGCGGTTGTTGGTCTTGTCGGCGGCCAGCTGCGCGAGCAAGGTTGAATTCAGGACATCTTCGCGGTTCTGTCCTGAGACGTCGGCCGTGAACGCCACGACGCTGCCCTTGTCCACGAAGGCGCTTGGTTTCCTGACATCCATCGCCATCGCGCTGGGGGCCTGGGGGAAACGGCGCCCTTTTGTGGCAGTGCCCGGATCGGGAAGAACGATTTCGTTGATTGCATTTGGCATTTCCTGGGGTCCTTTCGTGGGTTGGAGGTTGTCAGATCTGCAATGAGAGGACCGAGGCGATGGCCGCCTGGCCCAGCTTGTTCGTGATCGGGTCGACAAGGTCCGACCACAGTTGCGCGTTCAGCGTCAGCCGGATGTGGTGGCTTTGCAGGTCTGTCGCCTTCGTCACGCGCGAGACGAAAAAGGTCTGCCATTCGTCGCTTTGCGCGGCGAAGGACAGGAGCGACAGGGTGGTCGTGAGTTGTCCGTCAGGACTGATCGTGAGGGGTGAGACGGCGAAGGCGGTTCCCGAACCGTCTGACGCGAGACTGGACCAGACTGTCGTAAGGAAGCTGTTCAGGCCTTCGCCGGAGTTGCCCGTTTGGATGGCCTGAAAGAAGGTCTTGACGCTGCCGGACTGGTCAGGCGGCAGATAGGTGCAGGCCAGCGACGAGGCAGCAGCCGCGGTGTTGATCGCTCCTCCCGACAGGGTATAGCCGACCGTGTCGGCGTCTGTGGCGATCCAGGCAATCCGGCCCATTTCAGCGGACAGGGCGGTGAACCAGGCGGGCGTTCCCTGTGGAGCCGATCGGGAGGCGACCGCCTGTGCCCAGAGCAGGCTCACCGACCAGGCCTTGGTCAATTCATCGGAAATCGACCCTTCGAAGGTCGCAATCGCGGGTCCCGCCGCCAGGAGAGAGAGGGTCATGACAGAACCTCCCGCATCGACATCGTGGTCAGATCCAGCTGGTCTGACCGGATCTTGTCCCGGAGTTCCTGCTGGAGCTCGGCGACCAGTTCATTTTCGATCCTGCCGTAGGCGCGCCAGTCGAGCGTCAAAAGCACAGGTTGCGCACGAAGCCGGAACGTCGTTGTCGGCGTGATGAGGCTGCGCCAGTCACTGCCCGTGAACTGGAACGAAAGCTGGGCTGCGGGGATCACGGGAGTGGACATCACTTCCATGATCGGGCCGACCGTCATGAAACGGCCCGAGACAGCCAGGTCCATGCCGCTCCACCAGGCATCGAGCTGGCCGGCTACCGCCGGCGGAGGATTGGCCAGCGTCACGCAGGCGGCTTCGATCCACTGGTCGATCGTGGCCACCGCGGTGTCCGAATCCGGCACGGCGTCAGCGAGGCACTGGACAAGGGCTTCGGCGCAGACGGCGATCGGTACCTGTGGCGTAGTGCCGCCGCCGCCAGTTTCGGTCCGTGCATGACGGACGGTCCAGCCAAGCGCAGACAGTTCGCGGGTCATGGAGGCGAAGTAGCCGGAACTGGCGGGGTCCGGGTCTGCGGCGCGCGCGACTTTCTGGGCCCTCGTGAAGCTGTAGAAATAGGCGTTGAGCACCCTCGGGGACGCGCTGTGTGACAAGGCCATCAGGCCGCCGGGTGACGTCGTCAGGTTGACGGCGTTCATGGCATCACCTGTCCCGCAAATCCCGGCGGCTGAGAGGCCACGTGGGATTTCATCTTTGCAGCGAGGAGTTGCTCGAGTTCGGGTTTGCTGGCGCCGAAAACATCGGCCCGCAGGACGGCTGTCAGGGATGACGTCGTGAGGTCGATTGTGCCGGCCTGGACCTGCTGAAACAGCACGTGCGGCGTGGTCAGGTCCGGAGGATTGGCCTTGCGGTGAAGAATCCCATGGCCGGGGAGGAGCAACCGCGATCCATCGATTACGAAGGTGGTGAGCGACAACTGGAGGCCATCCGATCCGAGGCTGACGTCGCCCAGTGCACCCTGCATCAGGGCACCTTCCGTTACGGCCGACCACCAGAGCACCGTTGCCGGGTTGGCCGGGTCTGCTGCTGCCTTCAGCGATGCAAAGAGTCCGGCGATAGCGCTGGAGGCGCCTGCTGCCTGGGAAATGCGTCCGCCGACAGTAGCGGTCATTCCGGTTCCGGATGTCAGCAGGGTTGCCGTGCCGGCTGAAGTGATCACCCAGCCGACCTGGCCAAGGCGCTGGTTCCATTGCTGGCTGAAAGCCTGGGCCGCGGCTTTGGGATCGCTGACCGCCTTGCGGCTTGCCCGCGCGGCGGCGTTGGCAAAAACCATCGAAAGGACATAAGGATAAAGGTCGCCTGCGGTCGAAATGCCACCGACCTGTGTCAGGACCTGATCGACAGCCAAGATCTGCTGCGGCATCGCAGTCTCCTTTTCTCTTTGCGGTTTCGGGGGGGGGAAGGGCTGCGGTCGCCCCTGGTGTGGACTGACGACGACCGCGGCCCGGGCCTTACAGATCCAGGGTGGTATTCTGGATGTGTTCGGCTTCCTTGCCTGCCAGCTTGCTGATGAGGTCGCCCTTGACCGAGTTGTAGAGGGCGAGGTTCAGGTTCATTTCAAGGTTGTAGGCCGTGACGCCAAGCGAGGCGCTGTCCACTTCGACAAAGAGCGAGCGCCAGTCTGTCGCCGAGAAGTCGAACCCGTAGTAAATCATCGTGATGTTGGCCGAATTGTTGACGACCGTCAGTGGTCCCATGGCCATGTTCGTCTTTTTTGCGGTGGTCGTCGCCTTCTTCCAGAAGAAGTCCACGAAGTTCGTGATCGATACGTCGGGATTCTGGATCGCGTTCAGGATGCCAGACAGCGCCGCCTGCTGTGCGGCAGTCAGGTAGGGGTTCAGGATGGACGATACGATGCCGGCGGGGCTGATCTTATTGGCAGTCTGGGAGTAATTGAGCTTCCCGGCATCGGTGACGTTCCAGGCGATTTCCTGCAGCTGTTGGGTCATCGTGTCGAAATAGGCCTGGCTGCTCGCATCGGTGTTGACGGTGCGGGCATGAGCCTGGGCAAAGGTCGTGGTGTAGGACCAGGCATCGATCAGAGCCTGGGGAACCGAATTGTCGGAATAGGCAATGGCGGAGTCTGCCGAGGTCAGTTTGAATGTGGTCATGGTTCGCTCCTCTGCGTGGTGGTTTCAGAGCCCGGTCGACGACCGCGCTGAAAGCAGACTGGGGGTTTGGAGAGGCCGAATCTGTGTCGCAGGACACAGAGACGCGGATTTCTGCACGGTCCGGGACCGAGGGAGATCAGGCATGGGAGGCCCGATCACGAGTGCGGCGTGATGGAAGGGAGTGAGCCCGCGTCACGTGAACGGAGAGGATGCCTGCCCGGGCCCGCTGGACGCCACGGCAACCGGGGCCTATCACTGGCCGGGACAGCGAGGCGTGGGGGAGAGTGCCCGTGGACAGTCCTGACCTGGCGGCGAAACCCGTCGAGGACCTGACCGCTGCAGAGGCTGTGGTGGAACTCGCCCGGCTGGCGCTGGCGATCAGTCAGGCAAACCGGGCTTATCATTCGTTCGATGCACCCGAGATATCGGATGCTGACTACGATGCGCTGAAGCGCCGCAACGCGCAGATCGAGAGTCGCTTTACCGAACTGAGGCGGGCTGATTCACCTTCGGACAAGGTGGGCGGGAGTCTTGGCGAAGGTTTCGGACAGGTGGTCCACAGGGTCCGTATGCTCAGTCTCGAGAATGCCTTTGCCGAAGCCGAAGTCGTGGATTTCGACGCGAGGGTGAGGAAGTTCCTGAACCTGCCAGGCTCTGCGACCTTGGCCTATGTCGCCGAACCCAAGATCGACGGACTATCGCTTTCTCTGCGCTATGAGCATGGGTATCTGGTGCAAGCGGCAACGCGGGGCGACGGCGAGACAGGCGAGGATGTCACGGCAAATGCGCGCACGATTGCCGATATCCCGGCCAGGATCGCCGGAGGTCAGGCGGTGCTGGAGGTGCGCGGCGAGGTCTATATGAGCCACGCCGACTTTGCGGCACTGAATGCGCGTCAGGGAAAAAGGGGAGAGAGGACTTTTGCCAATCCGCGTAACGCTGCGGCAGGGTCGCTGCGCCAGCTTGACGCAAAGATCACCTCGGGGCGCCCTTTGCGGTTCTTCGCCTATGGCTGGGGTGAGGTGTCCGAGCCGCTGGGAACCACGCAGTCCGAGGCGCTTTCGCGGCTGAAGGCCTACGGGTTTCCCACCAATCCGCTCGCCGTGCTTTGCCGGACGCCGTCGGAACTGCTCGCACATTACGCACGGATCGAGGCGGAGCGGGCGATGCTCGGCTATGACATCGACGGGGTAGTCTACAAGGTCGACGATCTGGACTATCAGCGCCGGCTGGGCTTTCGGTCATCGACGCCGCGCTGGGCGCTGGCGCACAAGTTCCCGGCCGAGACGGCCTGGACGCGGCTTCTGGCGATCGACATCCAGGTCGGGCGGACCGGGGCGCTGTCGCCCGTCGCGCGGCTTCAACCGGTGACGGTGGGCGGCGTCGTTGTGTCCAACGCGACCTTGCACAACGAGGACTATATCGCAGGCCGCGCCTCGACCGGCGAGGCGATCCGCGAGGGGCGCGACATCCGCGTGGGCGACTGGGTGAAGGTCTTTCGCGCGGGGGACGTGATCCCGAAGGTCGCCGATGTCGACCTGGCGCGGCGGCCGGCGGAGGCGGTACCTTACGTCTTTCCCGACCGTTGCCCCGAATGCGGATCCGAGGCGATGCGCGAGCCTGGCGATGCGGTCCGGCGCTGCAGCGGTGGCCTGATCTGCCCTGCGCAGGCGGTGGAGAAGCTCAAGCATTTCGTCAGCCGCGCGGCCTTTGACATCGAGGGGCTGGGGGCCAAGCAGATCGAGATGTTCTTTTCCGACCCCGACCTGCCGATCCGGGAACCGGCGGATATCTTTACGCTCGCGGCGCGGGACGCAGCAAATCCGGCCAGGCTTCGTGACCGGAACGGGTTTGGCGAGAAGAGTGTCAGAAACCTCTTCCAGGCCATTGAGGACAGGCGAAAAATATCTCTGGCACGGCTGATCTTCGCGCTTGGCATCCGGCATGTGGGAGAGAGCGGATCGGCGCTGCTGGCGCGGCATTACGGGTCCTGGGCAGCCTTCGAGCGGGCGATGACGGCGGCCGAGGTCGGGGCCGGGCCGGAATGGGCCGAACTGACGGCGATCGACGGGGTGGGGGCGGTGATGGCGGCATCGGTCGTCACCGCCTTTCATCAGTCGGCGGAGCGGCGGTTGATCGACCGGCTGGTGGAGATGCTGGAGGTCGAGGATGCCGCACCCGTCGCGACGGACGGGAGCCCGGTTTCCGGCAAGACGATCGTGTTTACCGGGACGCTCGAGAAGATGACGCGGGCCGAGGCGAAGGCGCGGGCCGAGGCGATGGGGGCCAAGGTGGCCGGGTCGGTGAGCGCCAGGACCGACCTGGTTGTCGCGGGTCCCGGGGCGGGATCGAAGGCGCGGGAGGCCGCCGCCCTAGGTATCGAGACGATCGACGAGGAGGCCTGGCTGCGGCTGATCGGGGCGTGAGATGAGCGGTCGGCCGGAAATCTTGTTTCCGCTGTTCGGAGAGATCACTCGGCTGGACGCGGTCGGGCCCAAGTCGGCGCAGTTCCTGGCCGCAGCCGGGATCACGCGGCCACGGGACTTGCTTTACACGCTGCCGCAGGCGGGGATGGACCGGCGCTTGCGCGCTTCGATCCGCGATGTGGTGTTGCCCGCGGTCGTCACGGTCGCGGTGACGGTGGGCCGGCACCAGCCGCCAC
>JBEIDZ010000129.1:0-7441 GCA_040383215.1 Paracoccaceae bacterium
ACTGGAAATCCGGGCCGTCGAGGTCCCCAGCAGCGACATTGGGGATCGGTCTTGCGCCCGACGAACACATCTCCAGAATCTGGACATCACGGCCGGATCGGTTCATCTTCGACCCTATCCGCCAGATGCCGGCACTGAACACCCCGGGCTCTGTGATCGAAGACGGAGGGTCCGGGATGCGTACGTGGATCAGATCGCCGCTTGCCATCCTGGCCGAGGGCGCAGGCGGCGGGATCGTCGTGGAAGAGACGCGGATCGCCGAACTCGTCCCGGCCGGGGCGGTGCCCGCCCTGCCCTGCGAGCGGGTCTTCGATGCGTCCCGGCATGTCGTGTTGCCGGGGCTGATCAACACCCACCACCACTTCTTCCAGACGCTGTCGCGCGCGCGGCCCGTTGCGCGCGACCTGCCGCTCTTTCCATGGATCGAGGCGAATTTCCCGGTCTGGAAGCGGCTTGACCGCGACATGTTCCGCATCGCCGCCCGCGCGGCCCTGGCCGAACTCCTGCTCTCGGGCTGCACCACGGCGATGGACCACAACTACATGGTCTTTCCGGGGCTCGAGGACGCCACCGACATCGAGGTCGAGGAGGCGCGCGCGCTTGGCATCCGTGCCACGATCACGCGGGGCTCGATGTCACTGTCGCAGAAGGACGGGATGGTTGCCCCCGACAGCGTTGTGCAGGACGAGGACACGATCCTGGCCGACAACGAACGCGTGCTCGGGCGCTACCACGACCGGGCCGAGGGCGCGATGATCCGCATTGCGCTCGCGCCTTGCGCGCCCTTCAACGTCGCGCGCCGCGTCATGCGCGAAAGTGCCGCCCAGGCCGAACGCTTCGACTGCCAGCTCCATACCCACCTCGCCGAGACCGCCGACGAGGAGGCCTTTTGCCTCGCGACCTTCGGCTACCGGCCGATCGACTGGCTGAAGGACTGCAACTGGCTTTCGCCACGCGTCTGGCTTGCCCACGGCATCCACTTCACCGCCGAGGATTGCGCCTGCCTGGGCGGGCACGGCGTCGGCGTCTGCCATTGCCCGACCTCGAATGCCGTGCTTGCCTCGGGTTTCTGTCCAACGCTCGCGCTCGAGGCGGCAGGCTCTCCGGTCGGCCTCGGCGTCGACGGCTCGGGCTCCAACGACAGTTCCAACCTGATGGAGGAGGTGCGCCACGCGCTCATGGTCAATCGCCTGGGCTACATGAGCGCCGAGCGTGTGACCCATCGCGACGTGCTGCGCTGGGCGACCGAAGGCTCGGCGCGCTGCCTCGGGCGCGGCGATATCGGGCGGATCGCGGTGGGCATGCAGGCCGATCTCGCGATGTTCACGCTCGACGAGTTGCGCTTTTCGGGCGCGCATGATCCGATCGCCGCGCTTGTGCATTGCGGGGCGAACCGGGCGGACCGGGTGATGGTCGCGGGTCGGTGGCGGGTCGAGGATGGCGCGATTCCCGGGCTGGACCTTTCAGCGCTGATCGCCGAGCATTCCTCCGCCGCGCGCAATTTCGCCTGAAGGGATGCCATGTCCAGCCTGCCGATCATCGACCTGTCCGCCCCCGAGGCCACCTCCGCCATCGGCGCGGCGGCGCGCGGCATCGGGTTCTTCTACATCACCGGCCACGGCCTCCCGGACGCGGCCCTTGCAGAGATCTTCGCCCAGTCCCGCAGGCTTTTCGCGCTCTCGCCCGCGAGACTCGCCCCCATCGCGCTGACCGGACAGACCGGCAACCGCGGCTATGTGGGGATGAAGGGGGAATTGCTCGACCCGACCCGGCCTGCCGACCTCAAGGAGGCCTTCAACATCGGCTTCGAGATGCCCGACGGCGACCCCGACACCGCCGCAGGGCGGCATTTCCGCGCGCCGAACCTCTGGCCCGACTTGCCGGGGTTTCGCGCCGCGGTGCTCGGCCATTTCGCCGCCTGCCACGCGATCGGGCGGCGCCTGCACCGCGCCTTTGCCACAGACCTCGGTCTGCCGCCCGGCTGGTTCGAGGACAAGCTCGACCGGCCGATGGCGACCCTGCGCCTGCTGCACTACCCGCCCCGGCCCGACCGGATCGAGCCAGGCCAGCTTGGCGCGGGCGAGCATACCGATTACGGCTGCGTCACGCTGCTGCTGACCGACGATGCAGGCGGGTTGCAGGTGCGCCGGCGCGACGGCACCTGGATCGACGCGCCGCATGTGCCAGGGGCCTTTGTCTGCAACATCGGTGACTGCCTGATGCGCTGGACCTCCGACATCTACGTCTCGACCCCGCACCGCGTCGTCAACCCCGCCGGGCGCGAGCGCTATTCGGTGGCCTTCTTCCTCGACCCCAATCCCGAGGCGGTCGTCGCCCCCCTGCCCGGTCTGCCGCCGGCCTATGACGCGATCCTGGCCGAGGATTACCTGCGCGAACGTCTGACCGCGACCTATGCAGGCAAGGCGCGACCGGCCTGATCCTGGCGCCTGATTCGGTGTCAGGACCTCGGCTTGCTGGTGCGAATTCCCTAAAATTGCCTTAAAATTGCTCAGGCACCCTGAAAGCGGCACAATCCTTGGGCGCATGCAACGGGGCCCCATTCGCGCGTTCCGCGAACCTTGCACCGGCAGCGGTTCGGGAATCTGTTCTCACCGCAACACCGGCTCAAGGGAACTTCCGAATGCACAAGACAGGACTGACGCGGCGCGGCTTCATCGGGCGGGGGGTGGCCGGGATTGGTGCCACGGCACTGCCCTTCGGGCTGGCCGGGCGCGCCTTCGCACAAGACGGGCTGACCATCGGCGTGGTCTATGTCGGCCCCAAGGATGACTTCGGCTGGAATCAGGCCCATGCCGTCGCGATGGAAATCCTCAAGGGCGTGCCCGGCGTGACCGTGGTCGAAGAAGAGAACGTCCCCGAGACTGATGCCGTCGCCATGTCGATGGAATCGATGATCAATCTCGACGGGGCGCAGCTCATCCTCGGCACGTCTTTCGGCTATTTCGACCCCTTCATGATCGACCTCGCCAACAAACATCCCGACATCCAGTTCCGCCATGCCGCCCCGCTCTGGACCGCGGACAAGCATCCGATGAACCTTGGCGGCTATTTCTGCTATCTCAACCAGGCGCATTACGTGAACGGCGTCGCGGCCGCGCTCTCTTCGGCCTCGGGCAAGATCGGCTTCGTCGCGGCCAAGCCGATCCCGACCGTTCTGTCCAACATCAACTCGGTCCTGCTCGGCGCGCGTTCGGTGCGGCCCGACGCGACCGTGCAGGTGATCTTCACCGGCGACTGGTCGATGCCCGTGCGCGAGGCCGAGGCGGCCAACGCGCTTGTCGATGCCGGCTGCGACGTGCTGACCTGCCATGTCGACGGTCCCAAGGTTGTGATCGAAACCGCCGAGGCGCGCGGCGTGAAATCCTGCGGCCACAACGCCTCGCAGGCGCCACTCGCGCCGACGGGCTTCATCACCGGTGCGGAATACAAGTGGGAGACGATCTATTCCCTCTATGCCGACCTCCTGGCCAAGGGCGAGCCGCTGCCGAACGTGGTCGTCGGCGGCTATCACAACGACATGGTCAAGAACACGCCCTACGGCGCCGGCGCCACACCCGAGGCGATCGCCGCGGCCGATGCGGCCATCGCCGGGCTCAAGGAGGGCAAGCCGATCTATGTTGGCCCGCTCAACGACAATGCCGGCAACCTCGTCATCGAGGGGCCGATGGACAATTACGACCCTGTCCTCGACGGGATGAACTTCCTGCTCGACGGCGTCATCGGCTCGATCACTTGACAGGCTGCGGCCCCGGACGACGCGCCGGGGCCGCCACATGCACGAAAAGGAATACCGGGTGGAGGCGACAGCCATACCCGCCGCGCCACCGCGCGGCCCCGATGCCCGGCTGCGGCGGGCGGCGGAAAACATCCTCATCCCGATGGCATCGGTCCTCGCAGCCGTCGTGCTCTTCTCGCTGTTCCTGCTCGCGCTTGGCAAAAGCCCTGCGCAGTTTCTGTCGCTAATCTGGCAGGGCGGTTTCGGATCGGCCTTCTCGATCCAGAACTCGCTGCAACGCGCCGCACCCATCATCTTGACGGCACTCGCCTTTGCCGTGCCCGCGATCATCGGCCTGACGATGATCGGGGCAGAGGGCGCGCTGGTGCTGGGCGGATTTGTCGCCGCCATCACCGCCCTGCCGCTCATTGCCCTGGGGCTTCCGCCGGTCGTCATGCTGCCGCTCGCCGCTGCCATGGCGATGCTGACGGGCGCGCTTCTCGTGATGCTTGCCGGCTGGCTGCGCCATGCCCGCGGCGTGAACGAGACGATCTCCTCGCTCCTGCTGACCTATATCGCCATCGCCACGATGAACTTTTTCGTCGAAGGCGCGCTGCGCGACCCCGGTAGCGCCAATAAACCCTCGACCACGCCGCTTGGCGCCGACAACATGGTCGGCACCATCCCCGGAACCGAGGTGCATTACGGCCTCGTCGCCGGCCTCGTCCTGGCGGTGCTGCTCTGGCTTCTGATGGCGCGCACGACCTTCGGTTTTGCCGCCCGCGTGACCGGCGGCAACCCGCGCGCAGCGCTTGCCCAGGGCCTGCCGGTCGGCGGCCTGATCCTGACCTGCTCGGCCATCTCGGGCGCCTGCGCGGGCCTGGCCGGGTTTTTCGAAGTCGCCGCCGTCCACGGCCAGGCCAATGCCTCGCTCGTCTCGGGCTACGGCTTTTCCGGCGTGCTCGTGAGCTTCCTAGCCCGCCACAACCCGCTCGCCATCGTTCCCATCGCCATCCTCATCGGCGCGATGGAAGCCTCGGGCGGGCTGATCCAGCGGCGGATGGACCTGCCCGACGCGACCATGGCGCTCCTTCAGGGCCTGATCTTCGTGCTGCTTCTCGCCTCCGACACGCTCTTCGGCCGCTTCGCCATCTTCCGCGAAAAAGAGGCGCGCTGATGGACCCGCTCTCCACCGTGCTCGTGGCCATGCTCGGCGGCGCGATCCGCGTTTCGACCCCCTACCTTTTCGTCGCGCTGGGCGAAACGCTGACCGAAAAGTCGGGCCGCATCAATCTCGGGCTCGAAGGCAATCTCGTGCTCGGCGCCATGGTCGCCTATGCGATCTCGTTCCATACCGGCCAGCCCTGGTTCGGCGTGCTCGGCGCCTTCTGCGCGGGGCTCTTCCTCGGCCTCCTGCACGGCGCGATCTGCTCGCTGCCGCGTGTCAACGACATCGCCGTGGGCATCGCGCTCATGTCCTTCGGCACCGGCATCGCCTTCTTCTTCGGCAAACCCTATATCCAGCCGCAGGCGCCTCGGCTCGAAGGGCTGCCGCTTGGCGCATGGTCGGACAATCCCGCACTCGCCCAGGCGCTCGACATCAACCCGCTCTTCTTTCTCGGCCTTGCGATCGCGGTCTTCCTCTGGTGGGCGCTGGCCAATACGCGGCCCGGCCTGATCCTGCGGATGACCGGCGACAGCGAACCTGCGGCCCGCGCGATGGGGGTGAACCCGGTCCAGGTACGGGTCCTGGCCACAGTCTTGGGTGGCGGACTTGCCGGTATCGGGGGGGCGTTCCTGTCGCTCTCCTACCCCGGAAGCTGGAACGAGGGGCTCTCTTCGGGCCAGGGCCTGATGGCCGTGGCGCTAGTCATCTTTGCGCGCTGGAATCCGCTGCGCTGCGTGCTGGCCGCTCTTCTCTTCGGCGCGGCCGGGGCGCTCGGCCCCGCGCTGCAATCGGTTGGGATTTCGCAGGGCTACTACTTCTTCAACGCCGCGCCCTACATCCTGACGCTGTTCATCATGGTCGCCTCGGCACGCGCCGGGGCCGCCTCGGCTGCGCCGGGCGAATTGTCGCTCGTCAAATAGGGGAATGCGATGAACGGACTTGGCGGCCTGAACAAAAGCCCGAACGGCGTGGTCATCGGCCTGTGCCAGCTGCAACTGCCGGTGACGGTGACGCCCGCCGACCTTGCCCGCCAGACCGCGCGCATCGTCGACCTCGTGGGCAAGGCGCGGCGCAACAACCCGGGCATGGACCTGATCGTCTTTCCCGAATACGCGCTGCACGGCCTCTCCATGGACATGAACCCCGCGATCATGTGCCGCCTCGACGGACCCGAGGTCGCAGCCTTCAAGGCCGCCTGCGCCGAACACCGCATCTGGGGCTGCTTTTCCATCATGGAGGCCAACCCCGGGGCCAACCCCTTCAACTCCGGCATCGTCATCGACGACACGGGCGAGCTGCGGCTCTATTACCGCAAGATGCACCCCTGGGTCCCCGTCGAACCCTGGGAGCCCGGCGATATCGGCATTCCTGTGATCGAAGGGCCGAAGGGCGCGAAGCTCGCGCTCATCATCTGCCATGATGGCATGTTCCCCGAGATGGCGCGCGAATGCGCCTACAAGGGCGCCGAGATCATGATCCGCACCGCCGGCTATACCGCCCCGATCCGCGAGGCGTGGCGCTTCACCAACCAGGCCAATGCCTTTCAGAACCTGATGGCGACGGCGAATGTCTGCATGTGCGGCAGCGACGGCACCTTCGATTCCATGGGCGAGGCGATGATCGTCAACTTCGACGGCAGCGTGATCGCCCATGGCACGACCGGCCGCCCCGACGAGATCGTCACCGCCGAACTCCGCCCCGACCTGATCCGCGAGGCGCGCCTCCACTGGGGGGTCGAGAACAACATCTACCAGCTAGGCCACCGCGCCTATGTCGCCGTCCGGGGCGGTGCGCGCGACTGCCCCTATACCTTCATGACCGACATGGTCGCCGGCCGCTACCGCCTGCCGTGGGAGGATGAGGTCCGCGTGACCGACGGCACATCCTGCGGCTTTCCGGCACCGACGCGCGACTATGCCGGACCCCGGCAGGAGGCCGCGGAATGACCTTCGCCCCGGTTGCCGCCGACCCCTATCCGTGGCCCTTCGACGGCGATTTCCGCGCCGCCAACACGGCCCTTCTCGTCATCGACATGCAGACCGATTTCTGCGGTCCGGGCGGCTATGTCGACACGATGGGCTATGACATCAGCCTGACCCGCGCGCCCATCGGCCCGATCCGTGCGCTGCTCTCTGCCGCCCGCGCGCGGGGCCTGCACGTCATCCACACCCGCGAAGGCCACCGCCCCGACCTCTCCGACCTGCCCGCGAACAAGCACTGGCGCAGCCAGCGCATCGGCGCGGGCATCGGCGACCCCGGCCCCTGCGGCCGCATCCTCGTGCGCGGAGAGCCCGGGTGGGATATCATCCCCGAACTTGCCCCCGCCCCGGGCGAGGTCGTGCTCGACAAGCCCGGCAAGGGGTCGTGCTGCGCGACCGACCTCGAACTCATCCTGCGCACACGCGGCATCCGCAACCTGATCCTGACCGGGATCACCACCGATGTCTGCGTCCACACCACCATGCGCGAGGCCAATGACCGCGGCTTCGAATGCCTGATCGTGGCCGACGGCTGCGGCGCGACCAGGCTCGAAAATC
>JBEIDZ010000130.1:0-7440 GCA_040383215.1 Paracoccaceae bacterium
CCCGGCGCCCCACCACGCACGCGCCGGCCGCTGCGCGCCCGGCCCGCCGCAAGGTCCCCCGCCCCCGCCACGGCGGCAAGGGCGGCTGGATCCTGCGGGCCGACGCGTTCATCTCGCCCGTCTTTCACCTGACCGAGGCGCAGCATCGCGAAAGGGTGGCACAATGGGGCTGATCTCGCGGATGGAGGCCTTCGTGCGGGACGCGGGGCGCGGACCGCTGCCCGAGGTCGCGGTGATGATGCGCGACCGGCTGGCCGAGGCCGGGCCCGAGGCGGGCCTGCGGCTGACGCCGCGCGAGCGGGCGAGCTATGACCGGCTGATCGACGGGCTGAACCGCCTGCCCCGCCCGGTGATGGCAATCGGGACGCTGGGGCTGATCGGGGCGGCGCTGGTGGCGCCGGAGTGGTTCGCGGGCCGGATGGAGGCACTCTCGACCATGCCCGAGGCGCTCTGGTGGCTGATCGGGGCGGTGATCAGCCTCTATTTCGGGGCGCGCTTCCAGGCCCATGACCAGGAGTTCCAGCGCGAGGTACTAGAAGCCGTGGTGGCCGCCCCGCCCCCCGGCCCGCCCCCGGCCGCCGGCACGCCGCAGGTTGCGGCCACGGGCACGGATGCGGCGCTGGCGCTGCGCGCCCTTCGCCCGGGCGAAAATCCGGCGCTGACCGGCATGGTTGGCGTCGCGAAGGCGTGACAGCTTGCCCCGCCCCGCCCCCGTTGGCGGGGCGGGGCTTTTGGCGTATCAATGGCCCATGATCATCGAGCTTGGCCATTTCGCGCTGATCCTTGCCGCCTGCATTGCGGTCCTTCAGGCGGCCGTGCCGCTTGTGGGTGCGCACAAGGGCTGGCAGGGCTGGATGGCCTTTGCCGAACCCGCCGCGGTGTCGCAGTTCATCCTTGTGGGTTTCAGCTTTGCGGCGTTGACCTGGGCCTTTGTCGTCTCGGATTTCTCGGTCGAGCTGGTCTATCTCAATTCCAACAGTGCCAAGCCGATGATCTACAAGATCAGCGGCGTCTGGGGGAACCACGAAGGCTCGATGCTGCTCTGGGTGCTGATCCTTGCGCTTTACGGCGCGGCAGCGGCCCTTTTCGGCGGCAACCTTCCCGAGACATTGCGCGCCCGCGTGCTGGCCGTGCAGGCGGCCGTGCTTGTGGCCTTCCATGCCTTCATCCTCTTCACTTCGAACCCCTTCCTGCGGTTCGAGGTGGCCCCGATCGACGGGCGCGACCTCAACCCGCTTTTGCAGGACCCCGGGCTCGCCTTTCATCCGCCCTTTCTCTACCTCGGCTATGTCGGGCTGAGCATGGCCTTTTCCTTTGCCGTGGCGGCACTGATCGAGGGGCGGGTCGATGCCGCCTGGGGGCGCTGGGTCCGGCCATGGACGCTGGCGGCCTGGGTCTTTCTGACCATCGGCATCGCGCTGGGGTCCTGGTGGGCCTATTACGAACTGGGCTGGGGGGGCTTCTGGTTCTGGGACCCGGTGGAGAATGCCTCCTTCATGCCCTGGCTCCTGGCGGCCGCTCTCCTGCATTGCGCGATCGTGGTGGAAAAACGCGAGGCGCTGAAAAGCTGGACGGTGCTTCTTGCAATCCTGGCCTTCGGGTTTTCGCTGCTGGGGGCGTTCATCGTGCGGTCAGGCGTCATCACGTCGGTCCATGCCTTTGCCAATGACCCCGAGCGGGGGGTCTATCTGCTTGTCATCCTGTTCCTGTTCACCGGCGGGGCGCTGACGCTTTTTGCCGCGCGGGCGCAGGCGCTCGAGGCGCGGGGGGTGTTTTCGGCGGTGAGCCGGGAATCGGCGCTGGTGCTGAACAACGTGCTTCTGAGCGTGGCGGCCTTCGTCGTCTTCGTCGGCACGATCTGGCCGCTCGTGGCCGAGATGGCCTTCGGGCGCAAGCTGTCGGTGGGTGCGCCGTTCTTCGACGCGGCCTTCACGCCCTTCATGGTGGCGCTGGCGCTTGTCCTGCCGCTGGGCAGCGTGCTGGCCTGGAAGCGCGGCTCTCTGGCGCGGTCCTGGGCGATCATGTGGCCGGCGGCGGTGCTGGCGCTTGCGCTGGGGGCGCTGGCCTTCGCGCTGCAGACGGGGCGGACCGCGCTGGGCCCTGTGGGCGTCGCGCTGGGTGTCTGGGTCGTGGGAGGCGCGCTTCTTGACCTTTGGGCGCGGACGGGGCGGGACCGTGCGGGGGCGCGGCTCGCACGGCTGATGCGGCTGCCGCGGGCGGACTGGGGCAAGGCGGTGGCCCATGCCGGGATGGGCGTGGTGACCTTTGCCGTCGCCGCGCATCTGGCCTGGATGGAGGAGGATATCCGCGTGGCGCAGGTCGGCGACCGGTTCGCGGTCGGGGCCTACGAGATCGAGTTGCGCGATGTGGCCGAGATCGAGGGGCCGAATTACGTGAGCCAGAGGGCCGAAGTCGGCATCTGGCGCGGCGGCGATGTTGTGGCGGTGGTGCATCCCGAGAAGCGCTTCTATCCCGTGGCCGGGATGCCGACGACCGAGGCCGGGATCGACAACGGTCTGACGCGCGATGTCTATGTCGTGATCGGCGATGCGCAGGCCGGGGGCGGCTGGGCGATGCGGACCTATGTGAAGCCCTTTTCCAACTGGATCTGGGGGGGCGCGATCCTGATGGCGCTGGGAGGCCTTCTGTCGCTGAGCGACCGGCGGCTGCGGGTGGCCGCCGGGGCGGGGCGGGGGCCGGCGGTGCCGGTGGCGGCGGAATGATCCGGGCGCTTCTTCTGGCCTTCCTGCTGCTGGCCGGGCCGGCGCTGGCAGTGCAGCCCGACGAGGTGATGGAGGACCCCGCGATCGAGGCCCGCGCGCGAGAGATCAGCGCGGGCCTGCGCTGCCCGCTCTGCCGCAACGAGAGCATCGACGCCTCGAACGCGCCGATTGCGCGGGAATTGCGGCTTTTCGTGCGGGAGCTTCTGGCCGAAGGGCTGAGCGACCGCGAGGTCGTGGAGGCCGTGGTCTCGCGCTATGGCGAATACGTGCTTCTGCGGCCCGATGCCTCGGGCGCCAACCTCGTGCTGTGGCTGGCCCCGCCGGGAATGCTGGTCGTGGCGCTGGGCATCGGCTGGGCGACGGTCAGGCGGCGGGCCAAGGCGGCACCGGTGCCGGATCTGACCGAGGCCGAAAAGGCACGGCTTGCGGACATCCTGAAATCCTGAGCTGCAGGGCGGGGCTGTGCGGCCGGGCGCCCGCATGGCATGGCTGGCGCAGGCAGGGGCGGAGGCAGGCATGGCGGTGATCGTTGAGGACGCGGACGGTCTGCGGGTGATCACGCTGGACCGGCCGGGGGTGATGAATGCCCTGGACGCCGCGATGCGGGCGGGCGTCAGGGCGGCGTTCGAGTGCGCGGCCGGGCAGGGGGCGCGTGTCGTGGTGCTGACCGGGGCAGGGCGGGCCTTCTGTTCCGGACAGGACCTTGCCGATGCAGGGCCGGCGGGGGCCATCGACCTCGAAGCGGTCCTGAACGAGGAATATGTGCCGCTCCTGCGCGCAATCCGGGACTGTCCGCTGCCAGTGATTGCGGCGGTGAACGGGGTTGCGGCGGGGGCGGGGGCGAACCTCGCGCTGGCCTGCGACGTGGTCATCGCGTCCGAGGAGGCGTCCTTCGTGCAGGCCTTCACCCGGATCGGGCTGATGCCGGATGCAGGCGGGACCTGGACCCTGCCGCGCCAGGTGGGGATGGCGCGGGCGATGGGGGCGATGCTCTTTGCCGACCGGATCGGGGCGCGGCAGGCGGCCGACTGGGGGATGATCTGGGAGGCGGTGCCGGCCGTGGACTTCGATGCCGCCTGGCGCGCGCGGGCCGGGACGCTCGCCCGCGGGCCGGCGGTGGCCTATCGCGGGATCAAGTCGGCGCTGCAGGCGAGCGCGGATGCAACGCTTGAGGAACAGCTTGCGCGCGAGGCGCGGTTGCAGGCGGACTGCGGGCGAAGCGCGGATTTCCGCGAAGGGCTCGCAGCCTTTGCCGCAAAGCGCCCGCCCCGGTTCGAGGGGCGGTGAGCCGACGCGGGCCGATTTCACCTTTCGAAGGTCGATCTTGACCCCGGAAGGTGGGTTTCACCCACCCTACGGGGCCTTGGCACCGGGGCGGCGGGCGCCGTGCCGGGTGACGGTCAGCGCGCGTCGAGCGGGACGTAGTCGCGCTGCGTCTCGCCGAGATAGAGCTGGCGCGGGCGGCCGATCTTGAGCTGGGGATCAGCCAGCTGTTCCTTCCACTGGGAAATCCAGCCGACGGTGCGGGCGACGGCAAAGATCGGCGTGAACATCGAGGTCGGAAAGCCCATCGCGTCAAGGATGATGCCGGAATAGAAATCGACGTTCGGGTAGAGCTTCTTGGAGATGAAGTAGTCGTCCTGCAGCGCGATCCGCTCAAGTTCCTTGGCGACCTGGAGGGTGGGGTTGTTGTGGATGCCCATGAGGTCGAGCACCTCGTCCGCGCTCTGCTTCATCACCGTCGCGCGGGGATCGAAGTTCTTGTAGACGCGGTGGCCGAAGCCCATCAGGCGGAAGCCCGAGCTTTTGTCCTTGGCGCGGGCGATGTATTCGGGGATGCGGTCGACGGTGCCGATCTCGCGCAGCATCTCGAGGCAGGCCTGGTTGGCGCCGCCATGGGCCGGGCCCCAGAGGCAGGCGATCCCGGCGGCGATGCAGGCAAAGGGATTGGCGCCTGAGGAGGAGGCGAGCCGCACGGTCGAGGTCGAGGCGTTCTGTTCGTGATCGGCATGCAGCGTCAGGATGCGGTCCATCGCGCGGGCCAGCACCGGGTCGACGTGATAGGGGCCGGTCGGCACCGAAAAGCACATGTGCAGGAAGTTCGCCGCATAGCCGAGGTCGTTGCGCGGATAGACGAAGGGCTGGCCGATGGAATACTTGTAGGCCATGGCGGCGATCGTCGGCATCTTGGCGATCAGGCGATGGGCCGCAATCTCGCGCTGGCGGGCATCGTTGACGTCGGTCGAATCGTGGTAGAAGGCCGACATCGCCCCAACCACGCCCACCATCGTGGCCATCGGATGACTGTCGCGGCGGAAGCCGCGGAAGAAATAGTGCATCTGTTCATGGATCATCGTGTGATGCGTGATCACATGTTCGAAGTCCGCCAGTTCCTGTTTCGAGGGCAGGTGGCCGTAGAACAGCAGGTAACAGACCTCGATATAGCGCGACTGCGCGGCAAGCTGGTCGATGGGATAGCCGCGGTACAGGAGCACGCCTTCGTCGCCGTCGATGAAGGTGATGGCGCTATCGCAGGCGGCGGTGGAAGTGAAGCCGGGGTCGTAGGTGAAATGCCCCGACTGGCCATAGAGCTTGCGGATGTCGATGACATCGGGCCCGGTCGAGCCCGAGAGGATCGGCAGGTCATAGGTCTTGTCGTCGATGGTCAGTTTCGCGGTCTTGCTCTCGGCCATGCCGTTTCCCCTTGTTGCCGCCGCGGCCGGGATGCCCGGCCGCGCCGCCCCTGGCCGCCCGCCGGTTGTCCCGGCGGCGGCCTGTCATTCATCCTGCCGCGTCGGTCAGGCGCGCGATCGTTTCATCCCGGCCAAGCACCAGCATCATGTCGAACACGCTGGGCGAGACGGTCCGCCCCGCAAGCGCCGCCCGGAGCGGCCCCGCGATCTTGCCGAGCTTGAGGCCATGCGCCCCCGCCACGGCGGTGACCGACTCCTCCAGACTGTCCTTGTCCCAGCTAGCAGTTTGCAGCTGCGGCGTCAATTCGGACAGTATACCACGGGATACCGTATCGAGCTGCGCCGCCGCGGAATCGTCTGGCACGACAGGTCTTGATGTCAGGATAAAGTGCGCCTTTTCATAAAGTTCGACGAATGTCTTCGCCCGCTCTTTCAGGCAGTACATACCCCGCAGGAGGACCGCATGCTGGTCTGCCGTCAGCGCCGGACGGCCCGAGGCGGCGAGGAATGCCTCGAATTCGTGCAGCAGTGCAGCATCGTCGGCGACCGCGATATGGCGGCCCGAGAGGTCTTCGAGCTTGCGCAGGTCGAAGCGGGCGGGAGAGCGGTTGATGCCCGAAAGGTCGAAGACCGCCATTGCCTGTGCATCGGTGAAGAATTCCATGTCGCCATGGCTCCACCCGAGCCGGGTGAGGTAGTTGCGCATGCCGGCCGCCGGATAGCCCATCGCCTGATAGTCGCGCGTGGCGGTGGCGCCGTGGCGTTTGGACAGCTTCTTGCCATCGGGGCCGAAGATTAGCGGCACATGCGCCATGACCGGCACAGGCCAGCCCATCGCGTCATAGATCATCTTCTGGCGGAAGGCGTTGGTCAGGTGGTCGTCGCCGCGGATCACATGGGTCACGCTCATGTCGTGGTCGTCCACGACGACGGCGAGCATGTAGACGGGCGTCCCGTCCGAGCGCAGAAGGACCATGTCATCCATCTGGTCATTGGTGATCGTGACCTCGCCCTGCACGGCATCGGCAATCGTGGTCGCGCCGTCGCGCGGGGCGCGGATGCGGATGGCAAATGGTGCGTCGGGATGGGCGCTCTCTGGCTCGTCGCGCCAGGGCGAGCGGAAGAGGGTCGAGCGGCCGGCGGCGCGGGCCTCCTCGCGGAAGGCCTCGATCTCGGCCTGGGAGGAAAAGCACTTGTAGGCGCGGCCCGTGGCGAGCATCGCGCGGGCGACCTCGGCATGGCGGGGGGCGCGGTCGAACTGGCTGAGCGGTTCGCCATCCCAGTCAAGCCCGAGCCAGGTCAGCCCGTCGAGAATGGCCTGGCGGTTTTCGGGGGTGGAGCGGGCGCGGTCCGTATCCTCGATCCGCAGGAGGAACCGCCCGCCGCGGCCCCGCGCAAAAAGCCAGTTGAAGAGCGCGGTGCGCGCGCCGCCGATATGCAGCGCGCCGGTCGGCGAGGGGGCAAAGCGGGTGACGACCTCTCCGGGTGCGGACATCGCGGTTAACCTTTCGTTCACCATGGGCCGGCCAAGCTGTGTCGCCTGCCGCCGGGGCTGGCCGTGGGGATAGAAGAGGAAGGGGTCGATCACAAGTGCGCCTGCCGGGCCCGACCATGACGATGCGGCCCGCGGACCTGCTGCCGGGTTTCGGTGAGGCGCTGGGGGCGCAGCGCGGCCATCTGTTCCCCTGGGTGCCGGTGATGCTGGGCCTGGGCATCTGGGTCTATTTCCTGCTCCCGGCCGAGCCGGGTCGCGCGGGGGTTCTGGCGGCTTTGGCGCTGGCGGTTGCGGCGGCGGGGCTGGTCCGGCCGCTTGGCGCGGTCTGGGGGATCGTGGCGCTGGCTGTTGCGCTGGCGTCCGGGGGGTTTGCGCTGGCCGCGGCGCGGACGGTGATTGTGGCGGCCCCCGTGCTCGAGGCGCGCTACTACGGCGCGGTCGAGGGGCGGATCGTCGCGATCGACCGGTCGGCCAGGGATGTGCCGCGCCTCACGCTCGACCGGGTGGTGCTCGAGGGGATCGCACCTGC
>JBEIDZ010000131.1:0-7439 GCA_040383215.1 Paracoccaceae bacterium
TAGCGCCCCCCCACCCAGTCCTCGAAGCCGAAGACCCGCCCGGGCGGGATGCCGAAGGCCGCCGTCCGCGCCGGATCGGAAGAGAGCGCGACGAACTGCGCCGCCGGATCAGAGACGCGCTCGCCCATCCAGGCCTTTGCGGTGCGCGCATTGGTCATCGTCTCGATGGTGGTAAAGGTCTTGGAGGCGACGATCACGAGCGTCGTTGCCGGATCGCAGCGCCGCAGCACCTCGGCGATATCGCCGGGATCGACGTTCGACACGAAATGGCAGCGCGGCCCGTCGTGCCAGGGCGACAGCGCCCTGACCGCCATCGCGGGGCCCAGATCGGACCCGCCGATGCCGATGTTGATCACATCTGTGACCGCCCCCCCCGCGGCGCGGAACCGGCCCGACCGCAGGTCGCGCGCAAACCGCTCCATCCGGTCGCGCGTGGCGCGGATGCCCGGCATCACGTCCTGCCCGCCGACCATGACCGGCCCGCCGTCAAGGTTGCGCAGCGCCGTGTGCAGCACCGCGCGCCCCTCGGTCGCGTTGATCCTGTCACCCGCAAACATCGCCGCGCGCCGCGCGACGACGCCGGTTGCGTCCAGAAGCGCGATCAGCATCGCCCGCGCCGCGGCATCGATGTTCGTCTTGGAATAGTCGAGGAGCATGTCGCCCGCGCGGATCGAGAAATCCGCCGCCCGCGCCCCGTCACAAAGATCGGCGATCCGCCGCCCCCGCGTCGCCGCCTCGTGCGCGATCAGCCGCTCCCACATGTCACGCCTCCGCCCAATGGACCATGGTGCCGCGCAGCACCGCCGCGACCGGCGCTTCTTCGGGCGCCATCTGCCGCGCCACCTCGAGCGCGCGCCGCTTGGCCGCGCCGGTGATCACCAGATGCCGCTGCATCGCATCGCGCAGCACCGGGGCGGTCAGCGTCACGCGGGCCTCGGGCAGACCCGGCGCCCGGATCGCCGCGACCGGCGCCTCGCCCTGCAGCGCCGCCGGCAACCCCTCTGCCCCGGGAAAGAGCGAGGCCACATGCATGTCCTCGCCCATCCCGAGCAAAAGGACCGACAGCGGCAGCACCGCCCCCACGCCTTCGGCCAGGTCCGCAAGCCGGTCCTCCGGCCGCTCTGCCGGCGCATAAAGCGGGACGAACCGCGCCGCGGCCGCCCTGTCCGTCAGAAGCCGCGCCCTGATCAGCCGCGCGTTCGACCGCTCGCTCGTCTCGGGCACCCAGCGTTCATCGGTGGGCAGCACGTCGACGCGCGCCCAGTCGAGGTCGGCCCCGCTCAGGCTGTCGAAGACGGGCCCCGGCGTCGTCCCGCCGGGCACGGCAAGGGTCGCCCTCCCGCCGCCGGCCAGTGCCTGCCGCAATTCCCCGGCCAGCCGGTTGGCAAGGTCCATCATCATCAGTTCGGCATCGGCATATTCGATGAATTCCATCGCGCATCCTCCCGGTCCGGACCGCTCATACCCTGATGTCGCGCCAGCGCCGTCCATCCCTGTGCATGAGCATCAGCGCATCATCGGGCCCGGTCGAGCCCGTATCGTAAAGCCGGGGCGCATCGCCCTGGGCCTCCCAGCCCGCGATGACCGGATCGACCCAGGCCCAGGCCGCCTCGACCTCGTCGCCGCGCATGAAGAGCGTCTGGTTGCCCCGGATCACGTCCATGATCAGCCGCTCATAGGCATCGGTCACCTCGGCATGCCCCTCCAGCGCATCGGCAAAGGTCAGGTCGAGCGGCACGTCGATCAGCCGCATCCCCCCCGGACCCGGCTCCTTGATCGTCACCTGCAGGTCGATCCCCTCGTTCGGCTGCAGCCGGATCGACAGGATGTTGCGGTGGCGCGCCACATCGCCGGGAAAGATCGAATGACCAAGGTCCTTGAACACCACCGCGATCTCCGACGATCTCGCCCGCATCCGCTTGCCCGTGCGCAGGTAGAAGGGCACCCCCGCCCAGCGCCAGTTGGCGATCCCGATCCGCAGCGCGACAAAGCTTTCCGTCAGGGACTGCGGATTGTCCACATCCGTCCTGTAGCTTCCGGTTTCGGTCGTCGCATCGTACTGGCCGCGGACGACATGACCGGCCGTCACCGGTTCGAGAGCGCGGATCACCTTGAGCTTCTCGTCGCGCACCGCGCTGGCGTCGAATTGCGACGGCGGCTCCATCGCGATCAGGCAGACCAGCTGCATGAGGTGATTCTGCACCATGTCCCGCATCGCGCCGGCGGCGTCGTAATATTCGCCGCGCCCGCCGACGCCCACCGTCTCGGCGACCGTGATCTGGATGTGGTCGATGTAGTGACTGTTCCAGAGCGGTTCGAACAGGACATTCCCGAACCGGACCGCCATCAGGTTCTGGACCGTCTCCTTGCCGAGGTAATGGTCGATCCGGTAGATCTGGCTCTCGGCGAAATGCGCCGCGAGCGCCGCATTGAGCGCCTGCGCCGACACCAGATCCTTGCCGAACGGCTTTTCCACCACGACACGGCTGGCGCCGTCGGCAATGCCATGCGCATGCAGCCCCTCGGCGATGGCGCCGAAAAGTGCCGGCGCGACTGAAAAGTAGAAGGCCCGCACCACGCCGGAACGCATCATCCCTGCCAGGACAGGCCAGCCGCCGTCCCCGGTCACATCGACCCTGACATACCGGACCCGCTCAAGAAACTGCGCAAGCGCGGCACCGTCCTGCGCGCCGGCGCCACCGAACTCGGCCAGGGCGCCGGCGACCAGCGCCCGGTATCCGGCATCGTCCATTGCGCCGCGTGCCGTGCCGATCACCCGCGCACCGGGGGGGATCTGACCCGCCAGGTGCCGCCGATACAGCCCCGGCAGGACCTTGCGCCGGGCCAGATCGCCCGTGCCCCCGAAGATCACGAGGTCGAAATCCTCGACCGGAATGACGCGAGAGACCATGTCGAACCGCCGTCCTGTTAGCGCTATCAGCGCCCCTCTATCCCCGCCGCACGGGTGAGTCTACCCTGCCTCTCCCTGGCCGTCACCGGTGGCCTGAAGCTTTCGGCCTGCAACGAAACCGTTGCCTGCTGCCGGGCGGCCGCCGTAGCATGGCTGCACATTCAAACCGGTCCGACGGAGTCCCATCCGATGAAAGCCATTCTCGCGCTCGCCGCCGTCACTGCATTGGGAGGCGAAGCGGCCCTTGCCAACGAAATCTTTGCCGCAGAGCCCAAGACCGTCGTCACGACAATCCAGGCGCTGGGCTATCGCGCCACCCTCGCCCGCGAGGGGACGTCGACCCGCGTGGACAGTGCCATCGCCGGCCTGAACTATGTGATCGATTTCTATGGCTGCGACGATGCAGGCGCTGCTTGCCAGTTTCTTGAATTCACGGCCAGGTTCACCGTCGATCCGCCGGCCAAGCCGGATACCATCGCCTTGTGGAACCGCGACAACCTTTTCGGCACGGCCTATCTTGACGACGAAGGTCTTGCCAACATCAGCTACACGGTCACCACCGTGGGCGGACTGACTGCCGCGAATTTCACCGATGTCCTCGCGCGCTGGGAAGTCACGCTGGACAACTTCTCGAAGGCCATCGGCTACTGACCTCAGGCTTCGAGTTCGGCGTCCCAGTAGAGGTAATCCAGCCAGCTGACATGCAGCTGGTTGGGCGGGAACCTCCGTCCCACGTTGCGCAATTCCTCTGCCCCCGGCTGGCGCGGAGGTCGCCGCAGGGTCAACCCCGATGCGCGCAGGCTCCTGTTGCCCTTGCGCAGGTTGCAGGTCGAACAGGCCGCCACCACGTTTTCCCAGGTCGTCGCCCCGCCGCGCGACCGCGGCACGACATGGTCGAAGGTCAGATCTCCCTTCGCGCCGCAATACTGGCAGCAGAATTCGTCACGCAGGAAGAGGTTGAACCGTGTGAAGGCCGCGCGTTTCTGCGGCTTGACGTAATCCCGCAGAACAACGACCGACGGGATGCGGATCGTCGTCGACGGACTGCGCACCCATTCGTCATATTCCGCGACGATCTCCACCCGGTCGAGAAAGGCCGCCTTCACCGCCTCCTGCCAGGGCCAGAGCGACAGGGGATAGTAGCTCAGCGGGCGGTAATCCGCATTCAGCACCAAAGCCGGGTTCTGCCGCAGCGCCGCAGGGTCGCGCACGAAGCTCGTCCTGAAATCGCCATCCATCGCCAACTCCTGCACCCCCCGGTGCGGCCTTGTCCGACACCACTATATCTGGCGGTCGGCGTCAAACAAGCCCAACATCCTGTAATCCGCATTCCGGGCTTTCCTGTCATGCCGGCGTGACCGCCGGATGACACTGTGCGCCAGCCGTGCCGCACGGGCCTTCGGGGCCCGGCCGCGCAGTCTCAGTCCATCCCGAGCCGGGCGCGCATGAAGGCCAGCGCGACCCCGAGCCCGTCTTCGGCAATGCCGTGAGCGGTGCCCTTCATCACATGGGCATAGACCTCGGTCCAGCCCGCGGCCTGCAGCGCCGCGGCCGCCTCGGGCAGTGCCTGCGGCGGCACCACGGTATCGGCGTCGCCGTGGACAAGCAGCACGGCCGGCCGGCAAAGGGTTTCCTCCGCAAGAAGCTCGGCCGCCAGCAGCCGCCCCGAAAAGGCCACCACCCCCGCCACCGCCTCATCGCGCCGCGGCGCGACATGCAGCGCCATCATCGTGCCCTGGCTGAAGCCGAACAGGACCACCTGTTCAGGCAGGAGATCCTCCTCGACCATCACGCCGTCAAGAAAGGCGTCCAGGTCGCCTGCCGCCCGCTGCAGCCCGTCCTGGGCCATCTCCTCGGATGATCCGTCGATCCAGGGGATGGGAAACCACTGCAGGCCGAAGGGGGTGCCGATGCAGCGTTCGGGCGCGTCGGGCGCCAGAAACAGCGTGTCCGGCATGTGCGGCGCGAGCACATCGGCCAGCCCGATCAGGTCAGCCCCGTTCGCCCCGTAGCCATGCAGCAGGACAACCGCGGCGCGGACCTCGCCCGACTGCGGCGCACGGCGTTCGGCAACAAGGGCGCGTGTCATTGCAAGGCCTTCCCCGGCATCGTCATGGTCCCCGCCCCCGGTCTGCCGGAGGGCAGGGCGCGGATCATCCCCTTACGCCATCCGGTCGGGCGCCTGCAACCTCGCCGCAGGCCCGGGGGCCGTCGCGGGGGCAGGCATCAGCCTCCGCTGGCCGCCGTGGCAGACTGCAGGACCCCGATGATCGGTCCCATCCTCACGCCGGGGTCGCTCCGCCTGATCTGCGGTGCGTGCAGGCGTGACACCTTGCCGTCAAGGTAAAGCGCATCTGACAGACCCAGGACATCCCGGAAAAGCAGGGCGAAATCGTAGAAATTCACCCTGTCCTCCGAAATCGCGAACACGACCCTGTCGCCCCCGGCCGAGGTCCCGACACCGTTGCGGATGTTCGTGAAGTTGCTGCCCTCGATGAAACGCGGATGCAGCCGGCCGCCGATCACCAGCATCGGCCCGGACTGCGTGGCCTGCCGGCAGGACGGCGGGTTTGCCGCGAATTCGCGGCTCTCGATCACCCGGGCCCGGCCTTGCGCGATGCACAGAACGCCATTGGGCAACATGCCGAAGTTGCCCGGACCGTCCGATGTCACGATCCCTTTCCGCTCCCGCCCGTCCTCGATGTAAAGACCGACCGGGCTGCGGTCCTCGTGATACATCCCCGCATTCATGGCAAAGGCCAGCGGCCCACGTTCTGCCTCGACCGCACGGAACGACCCGAAGGGCCGGCCCTGCGCATCGTCAAGAAACAGGCGCAACTCCTCTGTCGCCGGATCGACCTCGCAGACCGTGTAGACGGCCCCGCGGAATTCCACCGCCCCGCAGGTCACTGCCTGCGCCGGCCCTGCCGGCCCAAGCAGCAGCCCGGCCGCTGCGAGCAGGCCCCGGATGACCGCCGGACGCCTCATTCCCCGAGATCGCGCCTGACGTTCGGATCGTCGAACATGGCGCGCACCGCATCCAGCCGGTCATAGGTCTCGTCGATCGCAAAGCGCAGCTCGGGCGCGAACTTGAGAGCCATGCCGCGCACCACCTGATGCCGGATTTCCGCAGTGTTGCGCCGCAGCGCCGCCAGCGCCGCGTCGCGGTGCCCCCCGCCAAGCGGAAGCACATGCGCCGTCGCAATCCGCAGGTCCGCAGACACGCTCACCTCACCCACCGTGATCGACAGTCCGGCAAGCTCGGGGTCATGCAGGTCCCCGCGCGCCAGCACGTCCGACAGGCTCCGCCGTATCAGCTCGCCCACGCGAAGCTGTCTCTGGCTTGGCGCGCGGGCGCCGCTGGTCCGGTTCCTTGTCATGCCCCCCATGTAGGATCAAAGCCCCGCCAAGCCAAGCCGTCCTCCCCGCCCCGGGGAGGGCGGCGGATGCAGGGTGCGCGGGCCCGGTTTGCGTCCCCGGCCGGCCCGGGATATGACCGCCCGGCAACAGCCGCGGTCCGCATCATGCCCGACACCCCCGCCCAGGCCGGCCTGCCCGGCATCGTCGTCACCGGAGCTTCGGGCCGGATGGGACGGATGCTTGTCCCGCTTGTCGCGGAATCGGGCAGCGTCCGGCTGGCCGCCGCGCTGGAACGGCCTGGCCATCCCTGGATCGGCCGCGATGCCGGCGAAGCCGCCGGTGGCGCACCGGTCGGTGTCAGGGTCACCGACGATCCGCTCGCGGCCTTTGCCGGGGCGCAGGGGATCATCGACTTCACCACCCCATCCGCCACGGCAGAATTCGCCGGACTTGCCGCGCAGGCACGCGCCGTCCACGTCATCGGCACCACCGGACTGTCGGAACCCGAACTTGGCCGCATCAGGGCTGCGGCGCGCCATGCGACGGTGATCCGCGCCGGCAACATGTCGCTTGGCGTCAACCTTGTGACCGCGCTGGTCGAACGGGTCGCCGCGGCGCTGGACGCAGACTGGGACATCGAAATCCTCGAGGCGCACCACCGGCACAAGACCGACGCCCCCTCGGGCACGGCCCTGATGCTTGGCGATGCCGCCGCCCGGGGGCGCGGCATCGCATTGGAAACCCACAGTGCCCGCGCACGCGACGGGCAGACCGGCCCCCGCCGGCAGGGCGACATCGGCTTTGCCGTGGTGCGCGGCGGCGACATCGTCGGCGAACATGACGTGATCTTTGCCGGCGCAGGCGAAAGGATCGTCCTGCGTCATGTCGCAACCGACCGTGCGGTCTTTGCGCGCGGTGCCATCCGGGCAGTCATCTGGGGGCAGGGCCGTCCCCCCGGGGAATATGACATGCGCGATGTGCTGGGCCTCTGATCTCGGGCGGGGCCGTGTGAAATCGCGCGCACCTGTCCGCGGCGATTGAACCGACTGCGCCGCTTCTCCGTATGTGCACATACGAAGCATTGCCAAGGTGCCGACATGACCCGAAGACTTGCCGCCGCCGCATTCGCGGCGACGTTTGCCTCTGCAGCGCTGCCAGCCTGCGCCAA
>JBEIDZ010000132.1:0-7401 GCA_040383215.1 Paracoccaceae bacterium
CCCGACCACGGCGGCATGGGCCTGCCCCGCACGCTGGCCACCGCCGTGAACGACATGATGTCGGGCGCCAACATCGCCCTGCAACTCGCCCCCCTCCTGACGCAAGGGCAGATCGAGGCGCTCGAACACCACGGCAGCGACGCGCTGAAGGCGCTCTACCTGCCCCGCCTCGTCTCGGGCGACTGGACCGGCACGATGAACCTGACCGAACCCCAGGCCGGCTCCGATGTCGGCGCGCTCCAGACCTGGGCCGAACCGCGGGGCGACGGCACCTATGCCGTCACCGGGCAGAAGATCTACATCACCTGGGGCGACCACGACATGGCCGCCAACATCTGCCACCTCGTGCTCGCCCGCCTGCCCGACGGCGTGCCCGGGCCCAAGGGGATCAGCCTCTTCCTCGTCCCCAAGTTCATCCCCGATGCCGCCGGCAACCCCGGCGCGCACAACGCGCTGCGCGTCGTCTCGCTCGAACACAAGCTCGGCCTGCACGGCTCGCCCACCTGCGTCATGGCCTATGAGGGCGCGACCGGCTGGCTTGTCGGCGCCCCCCACGGCGGCATGGCCGCGATGTTCACCATGATGAACAACGCCCGCCTGGGCGTCGCCGCCCAGGTCATCGGCGTGGCCGAAGCCGCCTTCCAGCAGGCCATGGCCCATGCCGCCGACCGCCGCCAGGGCCGCGCCCCCGGCACCGGCACCATCGCCGAACATCCCGACGTGCGCCGCATGCTCGCCACCATGAAGGCCGAAATCTTTGCCGCCCGCGCCATCGCGCTCGCCTGCGCCACCGCGATCGACCTCGCAGAGGCGACGGGCGACCCCGCATGGGCCGCCCGCGCCGCCCTGCTCACCCCCGTCGCCAAGGCCCACGGCACCGACATCGGGATCGAGACCGCCTCCCTCGCCCTCCAGGTCCAGGGCGGCATGGGCTATGTCGAGGATACCGGCGCCGCCCAGTTCCTGCGCGATGTCCGCGTGACCGCGATCTACGAAGGCACCAACGGCATCCAGGCCATGGACCTCGTCGGCCGCAAGCTTTCCGACGGGGGCGAGGCCGCCTTCGCCCTGCTCGACCAGATCGCCGGTCTCGCCGAAAGCGCCCTTCCCCGCGACGCCGCACTCGCCGATCCGCTCTGGCAGGCGACAGAGAGCCTGCGAAAGACGACCGAATGGCTGGTGTCCCGCGGGGCCGAGGATCGCAACGCCGGCGCCGTACCCTATCTGCGCGCGCTTGCCCGCGTGCTCGGGGCCGAGGCGCATCTGCGCGCGGCCCTGACCGGCGACCCCGCGCGCCGTGCGCTCGCCGCTTTCTTCATCCGCCGGCTCCTGCCCGAACATGCGGGCCTGCTGGCCCAGGTCCGCGAAGGCGCCGACGGCCTCATGGCCATCACTCCCGCCATGCTCGCCGCCTGACCGCCCCCGCGCCCCGCCGCTCTCCCGTGCCGCCGCCCTTGAACCCCCAGGACCCACCCGTGATGACCTCTGTCGAGGCGGCCGAGGCCGCCATCCTCCCCGCCCTGCGCGAAGTGCATTCCGACCCCGCCCGCCATGGCCCCGACCCCGCCACGTTCGCCCCCGCGCTCTGCACGCCGGCCGGGGACAAGAGCCCCGCCCGCTGGGCCTATGAACGGCTCATCCTCTACATCAAGAACTTCGAAGACCAGCTCGACGATGCCCACGAGGTCGCCATGGGCTTTGCCGGCGATGTCGCGGGCGTGATCCGGATCGAGGGGATCGGCTATTTCGACCCCGACATCGTCACCTTCTACGGCACCGACGACGAGGGGACGCGCACCCAGCTCATCCAGCATGTGACGCGCCTCTCGGTCATGCTGCGCGCCCTGGCCAAACCCGTGGCCGAAGAGGAACCCCGCCGCATCGGCTTCCACCTCGTCCGCGGCCTCGACCCCGCTCCGCAGGCTGGGTGAAACCCGCGCTTCAGCGACACCCCGCGCGTTCCCCGTCGAAACGAACCGCCTCCGTCCCGCGCTCCGGCCCGCCCCCCGCAGGCCGGCTGCAGCTGTCCTTTGCTCCCATCGTGCCACAGGCACGATGGCGCCACGCTGCGGACGTCGTCAAACCGCCGAAATCCCGTGGCGCGCAACCGCCGTCCCGTAGGGTGGGTGAAACCCACCTCTCTGGCGGGTGCAACCCGCGCGTCGGCGCGAAACGCCAGCCGACGTTGCGGGCTGCTGACATCCGCGCCGCCGCGGTGCATGTTGCGCCCGTCAGACCCCAAAGGCCCGCCATGCTCGACGTCACCACCATGCTCGACCCCGCCGAGGTCAGGGTCATCGGCGAATGCCTGCGCGCCGCTGTCGATGGCCCCTTCTTTCCGGATTGGGAGTTCCCCATCCTCATAGGGCCCAACCGGCCCGACATGCGCGCCATCATGGAGGCTTGGCCCGCCCAGACGGTAGATGATGTAGCGTTTTTCGAGGCCGTACGGTGGGTCATAACGAGCCTCATGATCTATCCTCACGGATACCGAGACGACGCTGTCTGGCAATTCTACATCTCTGCCGATATCCGAGAAGTTGACAGGATCTTCTGGAAACTCATCGAAAACGGCTTTCAATACCCTGAGGAGCCGGAGCACAAGGATTACCATCCCGGCGGTCCCGGCATCCTTGGCCTGCCCAAGGCCGACCCCCCGCCCGAACCCCCGCCGCCGCCGCCGGAACCGCCGCCATCGCCCCCGCCCGGCCCCAGGACGATCGACGTCACCACCCTCCTCGACCCCGCCGAGGCCGGGATCGTCCGCACCTGCCTGCGCGCCGCCGCCGAAGGGCCCTTCGTCCCCGATGCAGGCTTCCTGCACCAGATGGGCATCGACCGGCGCGGCATGCGCACGATCCTCGAGGCCTGGCCCGTCCAGACCCTGCCCGACCCGGTCTTTGCCCGCGCCCTCCTCGCGGCATTGACCGGCCTGCTCGCACTCCCCGAGGGCTACGGCGGCGGCCCCTGGGTCTGGAGCTTCTACATCCCGTCCACACGCGCCGAAGTCGCGGCAATCCTGCGCAAGCTCACCGACGCGGGCCTCACTGACCGCAGACCATCCCCGCGCCCCTGACCACCCAATCGCCCGCCTGCCCCGGCACGCCGGCCGTCACCTGCGCGCCGCGGCCCGTAGGGTGGGTGAAACCCACGCGCCCTTCCCTCAGCCCCGGCCGCTCCCTCTGCCGCCACCGCACGGTGCCTTAACGCCGGGCCCTCCCGCGACACCAGCCCATCAAGACCGACGCAATACCGACGTGATACCGACGCGATACCGAAAGCCCGTTTTCCGCGAAATCAACGCGTTAACCCCTGATTCGCCCCCTCACTGCGCAAAGGGCGCAGCCTCCCCCCACAACTCCCTCACCCGCGCATCCCGCCCGCAGGCCTCGCGATAGAAGTCATAGGCCGCCGCCTTCCGCTTCGGCCCCGCCCGGGTGATGATCCAGTCCTCCCCCCGGTGATAATCCTGATGATAGGCGTCAGCCGGCCAGAACGGCCCAAGCGGCAGCACGGGCGTCACCACAGGCTGGCCAAGCTCTTGTTCCGCCTGCCTTATCTCCGCCTCCGCCGCAGCCTTTTGGGCGCCGTCGGCGACAAAGATCGCGGTGCGGTAGCTCTCGCCCCGGTCGCAGAACTGTCCGCCCGCATCGGTCGGATCGACCGACCGCAGGAACAGGTACAAAAGCTGGTCAAGGCTCACGACCGCCGGGTCATAGGCGATCTGCACCGCCTCGTAATGCCCCGTCCCACCGGCCGACACCTGCTCATAGCTCGGGTTCTCCACCACCCCCCCGGCAAAGCCCGAGACGACCTCGCCAACCCCTTGAACGGCCTCGAAATCCGCCTCCACGCACCAGAAGCATCCCCCCGCCACCGTCAGCGTCCTCTCCGCCGCGGCCGCCCCTCCGGCCCAGACCGCCAGCATCGCTGCCGGCACAAAAGCCAGACCCCGTCCCCGCATCGCACCCTCCCTCGGTTGACCCCCCAAAGGTGCACCCCGCCCCGCCCCGGTCCAGCCCCCTCACGGCCTCTTTACCCGACCGCCGCACCCCCATAGCCTGCCATCACAGAGGAGGCCCCCGATGACCGACGACCCCGTCACCACCCATGCCGCCCACGAGGATGCCCGCAACGAGGACATCCTGATCTGGGTCAACGGAACGCTCAGGCCGAAACGCGAAGCCGTTGTTTCCGTGTATGATTCCGGATTCATGCTGGGCGATGGCGTCTGGGAGGGCATCCGCCTCTACAACGGCCGCTGGGCCTTTCTCGACGAACACATCGCCCGCCTGTTCGAGGCCGCGAAGGCCATCGACCTCGACATCGCCCGCACCCCCGATCAGGTGATTGCGGCGGTCCACGAAACCCAGGCCGCCAATGCCATGACGACCGACGCGCATTGCCGTCTCATGGTCACCCGCGGCACCAAGGTGCGCCCCTTCCAGCACCCCTCGCTGTCGCGCTCGGGTCCCACGATGGTCATCATCATGGAACATTCCCGCCCCCGCCTGCCCCGCCCGATCCGCCTCGCCACCGTCCCCCACATCCGTGGCCTGCCCATGAGCCAGGACCCGAAACTCAACAGCCACAGCAAGTTGAACTGCATCCTCGCCTGCATCGCCGCCGAAAAGGCCGGCGCCGACGAAGCGCTGATGCTCGATGTGCATGGCTTCGTGAACACGACCAACGCCTGCAACGTCTTCATCGTCCGCAAGGGCGAGGTCTGGACCAGCACCGGCGACTACTGCATGAACGGGATCACCCGCCAGAAGGTGATCGACCTCTGCCGCGCCAACGCCATCCCCGTCTTCGAACGCAACTTCTCGCTGGTCGAGACCTATTCCGCCGACGAGGCCTTCCTCACCGGCACCTTCGGCGCCCAGACCCCCGTCGGCGTGATCGACGGCCGTACCATCGGCACCGGCCAGATGGGCCCGGTCACCGCCCGCCTGCGCGACCTCTACAAAGCCCTCGTCGGCGCCTGACGTCGCATCCTGTCCGGCATTCCACACACAGGTAACCCCATGATCATCGCGATGTGGTCAGGCCCGCGCAACCTCTCGACCGCGCTCATGTATGCCTTCGCCGCCCGGGGCGACTGCGCGGTCTGGGACGAACCCTTCTACGCCGCCTTCCTCGCGGCGACCGGCCGCCCCGATCCGCTGCGCGACGCCGTCATCGCCCATCACGACACCGACCCCGCCAGCATCGCCCGGGCCTGCACCAGCCCCGGCGGCAAGCCGCATGTCTACCAGAAGCACATGCCTCTTCATATGCTGCCCGGTTTTCCGCTCGATTTCATGACCCGGGCGACGAATGTCTTCCTGATCCGCCACCCCGCCCGCGTTGTCGCCTCCTATGCGCAGAAACGCGAAAACCCGACCGCGTCCGACATAGGCTTTCTCCGGCAGGCCCGGATGTTCGATGCCGAAGCCCAGCGTCTCGGCCACGCTCCCCTTGTGATCGACAGCGCCGATATCCGCGCCGATCCCCGCGGGATGCTGACCGCCCTCTGCGCCGCCCTCGGCCTGCCCTTCACCGACCGCATGCTCTCCTGGCCTGCTGGCCCCAAGCCCTTCGACGGCATCTGGGCCCCGCACTGGTATGGCGCAATCCACCGCTCCACCGGCTTCGACGGGCCCGAAGGCCCGCTGCCGGACCTCGCCCCGCCCTTCGCCGCCCTCGCGGCCGAGGCCATGCCGCATTACGAACGCCTCGCCGCCCACCGCCTGCGCGCTTGAACCCCGGCCCCCGTCCCGCCACACTCACCCCGTGAGGAGTGACCCGCCATGCCAGA
The DNA here is from genome assembly GCA_040383215.1 of Paracoccaceae bacterium. Taxonomy (GTDB): domain Bacteria; phylum Pseudomonadota; class Alphaproteobacteria; order Rhodobacterales; family Rhodobacteraceae; genus JBEIDZ01. Next base: position 5,801 of record JBEIDZ010000132.1, read on the forward strand.
CCGTTCCACCGCCGACGCCCGCGCCGCCCGCATCTATCTGCGGGCCGAGGATGCCGACATCGCCGCCTTCGCCGCCCTCACCGCGACCCCGACGCGGCTTGCCGACTGGCCCCAGGCCAGCGCCGTCGACAAGGGCGTGCTGATCTACGACTGCCCCGCGCTCCTGCCCCGCCTCGACGATCCCGAAAGCCGTGAACATCTCCTCGCCGAATGGGCCGACGCGATGCTGAACGGCCCCGGCGTCGTCGTGCTCAAGGGCGCCGAGCCCGACCTCGCCATGCTCGATCATGCAACCGCGCTCTTCTTCCGCCTGATCGAGGAACAGAACCGCGCCGGCACCGGGGGCGGCGACCATTTCGCCAAGCCCGGCGCGAACGACAGGCTCTGGAATTCGCTGCAGAAACATGCGCTCTCCGACCCGGCGAACTTTGCACGCTACTACGCCAACCCCTTCCTTGCCGCGATTTCCGAAGCCTGGCTCGGTCCCGCCTATCAGATCACCGCGCAGCTCAACGTGGTCAATCCGGGCGGCGCCGCGCAGTCTCCCCACCGCGACTACCACCTGGGCTTCGCCTCGGCCGCGCAGATCGCGCGCTACCCCGCCCATGTCCAGCTTCTGTCGCCCGTGCTGACGCTGCAGGGCGCCATCGCCCATGTCGATGCCCCGCTCGACACCGGCCCGACCCTGCTTCTGCCCCATTCGCAGAAATTCCCCGCAGGCTACCTCGCGATGGGCCTGCCCGCCTTCCGCGACCACTTCGCCGCCCACCATGTCCAGTTGCCGCTGGCCAAAGGCGACATGCTCTTCTTCTCGCCTGCGCTCTTCCATGCCGCGGGCACCAACCGCAGCGCCGATGTCCGGCGCATGGTCAACCTCTTCCAGGTCTCCTCCGCCTTCGGCCGCGCAATGGAAAGCATCGACCGCACCGCCATGTGCAAGGCGCTCTACCCCGTTCTCCTCGCATCCGCCGAGCAGGGCACGCTCACCCCCGCAGCCATCGCCAACGTCATCGCCGCCACGGCCGAGGGCTATGCCTTCCCCACCAACCTCGACCGCGACCCGCCCCTCGGCGGCATGGCCCCCAAATCCCAGGCCGCGCTCATGGCCGAAAGCCTCGCCGCCCGTCAGTCCCCGTCCGCCTTCGCCACCCTGCTCGATGCCCAGGCAGCCCGGCGGACCGCCTGACCCATGCCGCCCGAAACCCCCGACACTCTCGCCCCGCCCGACATCGCCCAGACCGTCGATCGCCTCATGCCGCGCCTGCGCGCCGCTCAGAGGCGCGGCTGGTTCATCGTCCTTGCATCCATCGCGGCCAGCGTTCTTCTCGCCTACCTGATGCTCGATTGGCCTCTCGATGGTGAGTCCGACCTGAGCGCATTCGTTGTTGTCGTCTTTCCAGCGCTTCTCGGCGCTTGGGGCGGCCAGGTCTACGCGCGCCGCGCCCACGAGGCAGAGTTGATGCAGGTCGTCGCTGGGGAGCTGGCCTGACCTTCCGGCGCGGCGACCGAGACCAGATCACGACATTTCCCATGCGGCTCCTGCCGCGCGGTGTCGAACCCCGATTTGACGCCATGATCTCAGGCAAGGTCGCCGGCCGTGA
>JBEIDZ010000133.1:0-7339 GCA_040383215.1 Paracoccaceae bacterium
GGCGGCCATCACCAGAAAGCCCACAAGGAAGTTGGCTGCCGAGGCGAGCGTCGCGTCGCCAAGACCCCGCGACAGTGCTGCGTTGATCGGCGCCTGCACTGCCAGCGCAGCCCCGGCGCAGATCAGCGCGACAACCCCAAGCCAGACCGTCATGCCACGCTGACGCGCGACCGGTCGGCGGCCGACAGGGCAATGGCCTCGAACACGGCTGACCCATGAATCATCTGGTCATGGCTGATCGGGAACGCCGCCTCGCCCCGGACTGCCGCTGCAAAGGCCCTCAGTTCCGCCGCGACTGTGTCAAATCCGGGCAGCGATGCGGCCTCCACCGGCTTTGCCACAGCATGGCCCGACAAAGGGGCATCGGGCGTGGGGGCAAAGCTGAACTGGTCCAGCCCCTGCCCCCGGATTTCGGCCACGCCGCCCGATCCGTAGATGCAGAAACGATACGTGGGTGCCGTGGCCGACATGCAGGAGACATAGCCCGTCGCGCCGTTGGCGAACGTGAGCAGGACCGAGGTCGTGTCCTGAGCGCCCGAGGGCGCGGCTCGGTTCAGGCTGTGGCAGGTGACATCGGCAATCGGACCGACAAGGTCGATCATGCCGTCGATGATGTGAATGCCCATGCCCGCCATACCTCCGGCCGGCGACTGCCGCGGATCGACGCGCCAACTGTCAGCCTTGAGGAACAACCCGTTAGGCGCGGTCATCGTGCCTTCGACATGCAGGATCGTCCCCAGATTACCCGCCCGCACCTTTGCCCGCAGCAGCGCCATATGCGGATGGAACCTGCGGTTATGGCCCAGGCCAATCACCACACCCGCGGCCTGCACGGCGGCGATGGCGCGCTCGGCGCTGACCCTGGTCATGGTGAAGGGCTTCTCGATGAAGATGTGCTTGCCTGCCCTGGCCGCGGCAATCACATGCGCCTCGTGGTCCAGATGCGGCGTGGCGAGGATCACCGCCTGTACCCTCTGATCAGCCAGCACCTGCTCCAGACTGTCCTTCAGTGCAAAACCCTGTTCGGCCGCAAACTCCTCGGCCATCGCTCGGCGCCCTGTGGCACCCGTGATGACCTCGATCTCACCCTTGCCCTGCACCGCGCGGACCAGCGTCTTGCCCCACCAGCCCAGTCCCACGATAGCCGCGTTGATCACTTGGTTTCTTCCCTGTTCAGGCCGGAAAAGGATCGGGCGCGCCGGCGGGCAATGGCACCTCAAAGGCGTTGATGGTCATGGAAATCAGCGTGTAATAGCCCAGGATGCCGACCAGCTCCACCGCCCCAACCTCACCCAGGACGGCCACACACCGGGCATAGGTGGCGGGCGAGACGACGTGGTCGCGGTGCAGTTCGGTGGCAAAGGCATTCACCGCCGCCTCGTCCTCGGCCACAAAGACAGGGGTGGCACCAGTACGGATCGCCTCGGCCACCTCGGGCGATATCCCGGCCTTGATGGCAATCGGCCCATGCACCGCCCATTCGAATCCGGCGCGCCAGAAGGCACCGGTGACCAGGATCGCGAGTTCCGACAGGCGCGGCGGCAGGGACGTGCCATAGCGGCAGAAGGCGCCCAGTTGCTGCGCGGTATCGGCCAGCCCGGCCGAGGTCAGCCAGACGCGCAACGGCCCCTCGACCACACCGCGCGGCCCAGCCAGAATGGCGTCGTGGATACGCCGCTGCTCGGGCGTCAGGGTGGCGAGATCAAGGTCGGCAAGGCGGGGCATGGGTGGATCCTTTATCATCCGATAAATAGGTGAGAGCGAATGCCTGTCAACAACACTCGCCCAATCCCTATCCCGATCCTGATCAGGATGATGTCCAGGCCGGCCGGCGACGGAAACCCGCCGGATGCGATTTCCAGATAGCGCCACGCCAGCCTGTGCGCCAGGCGGGCACCGATACAGGATGTGAGCCTCGCCGTCGGCACGATCAGAAAAAGGCCCGGCTGCAAAGCAACCCCGAGCGAACCACATGGCAGTCCAGCCCTGCCAAGCCCGCCAACACACCGCCGATCCTGCCGGAGATCGAGCCTCGCACCCCCACTGCCGCCGGGTTCCCCACCGCCCGATGGATCGGCAGGTTGTGCCGCGACAGGATCAGTCAGGAAACCGACCCCGCCACCAATGCCGGATTCGCCAGCAGGGACGCCAGCCGCCGCCGCATCAATCGTCAGCATTCCTGCAATCGCGAGAAAACCTTCCGAAATCCGGACACTTCGACACGTCCTGCGCCCCCTCGCCCGCCCCGGTCAGGGCACGGTTCCCAAGGCGCGCAGGATCCTTTCCGGCGTCATCGGCATCTGGCTGACCTTCGCGCCAAGAGGGCGCAGGGCATCGTTGACCGCATTCATGACCGCCGCTGGCGCCCCGGTCGTGCCAGCCTCGCCCGCGCCCTTGGCGCCCAGCGCCGAGGTGCGGGTGGGCGTCACCACATGGGCAATGGCGATGTCCGGCATCTCGCCGGCCATCGGCACAAGATAGTCTGCCAGCGTGACCGTCAGCAACTGCCCGTCGTCCGAGTAGAGACATTCCTCGAACAGAGCGGCGCCGATGCCCTGCACCACGCCGCCCCGGATCTGTTCGTCAACCAGCATCGGGTTCAGGATCGTGCCCACATCCTCGACCACCCAATGCCCCAGCAGGCGGATGAAGCCGGTTTCGGCATCGACTTCGACATAGGACGCCATCGCGCCGTTGGAGAACACGAAGGGCATCCCCTCGACCCGGAAATGCCGGGTGGCAATCAGTTCGGGTGCGAGTCCCGGGGGCAGTTCGTTGCCGCGATAGTAGACCATCTGCGCAAGGGCTTGCAGAGTGATCCGCGCCTGTCCGGCGCGGTCAACCACAGCCCCGCCCGCAAGGTTCAGGGCCGAGGGATCAACCTGCAAGACCGCCCCGGCCACCGCCAGCACCTGCGCCTTCAGCGCTTCGGCCGCCGCGCGCATGGCCTCGCCGCCGATTCCTGCCCCGCGCGACGCCCAGGTGCCGCCGCCATAGGGAACCGTCGCCGTGTCGCCCGTGGTCACGCCGATGCGCGCCGGATCGACGCCCATCACATCCGCCGCGATCTGGGCCAGCACCGTTTCCGTCCCCTGCCCCTGTTCGGTCACCGAACTTCCGATCTGGATGGACCCCGAGGCATCAAGCCGCACGGTCGCCCCATCCTGTGCCGCGATGGGCGCGCCGCCCACGCCATAGAACATCGGGCTGGGATTAGTGATCTCGACCATGCTGCACAGGCCGATGCCACGATGAATGCCCCTTTTCCGCAAGGCCGCCTGTTCGGCGCGCAGGCCGTCGTAGTCCATCAGGTCCTTCAGCCGAGTGAGGCAGGCCTGATGCGACAGGTCGGTAAAAAGCACCCCCTGTGGCGATGTCACCGGATAGGCGTCGTCGGGGATCAGGTTGATCGCCCTCAGGTCAGCCGGATCGCGGCCCGAGGCGGCGGCGAGGTCGTCCATCAGACCCTCCATCACCGTCATGGCGATGGGGTGACCAACCCCGCGATACTGGCAGGTCGGCACCTTGGTCTGGAACACCACGCGCAACCGCCCGCGCCAGGCCGGAATGACATAGGGCGCGCCAGTCAGGTTCAGCACCTGATTGCCCTCGATGGCGCTGGAGCGCGGATATACCGAATAGGGCCCGATGCCGGTGATGTCGTCAATCTCGACCGCGGTCAGCCGCCCGTCCGGGCCCATCGCGGCACGCGCCGTCACCCGGTGGTCGCGGGCGTGAATATCGGAAAGAAAGCTCTCATACCGGTCCGCCAGAAACTGTACCGGGCGCTGCAGCAGCCTTGCCGCCACCGCCGTGGCGATCTCGTCGCCATAGGTGTGGATCTTGATGCCGAAGGACCCGCCCACGTCCTCCGCGATCACCCGCACCTGCGCCTCGGGCAGGCCCAGATGCCGGGCAAGGACCGCCTGCATCATATGCGGCACCTGCCCCGAATAGTGCAGCGTCAGGCGTTCCTCGGAAGCATCGTAATCATAGATGCAGACGCGCGGCTCCAGCGTGACGCCGGTGTGTCGTCCAAAGACGAACTGCCTTTCCACGACATGTGCGGCCAATGTAAAGGCCGCGTCGACATCGCCCGCGTCGATCCGGCGTTCCCAGCACAGGTTGGTGCCAAGTGCGGGGTGGATCAAGGGCGCGTCGGGCGCAAGGGCCGCCTCGACGTCGCAGACGGGGGGCAAGGGGTCATAGTCCACCTCGACCAGCGCCGCCGCATCCTCGGCCAGCGCACGAGTCCGGGCCACGACCATCGCCACCGGCTCGCCCTGCCAATGACTGGTGCCAACGGCCAGGGCCGGCTGCGGCGGGGACTTCATGCCGGTCATGTGGGTCAGCACACCGACAAAGGGCGTGACATGTGCGGCGATTGCTGCACCATCCCAGGCGGCGACCACCCCCGGCGCGGCCCGCGCAGTGGTCAGGTCAATGCCCAGAATGCTGGCATGGGCATAAGGCGAGCGGACAAAGGCCGCGTGGAGCATGCGCGGCAGGACCTTGTCCGCCACGAAGCGGCCTTTGCCCTGCAAGAGCCGCCGCGCGTTCGGGCGGGGCAGAGACCGGCCCGTCTGTCCTTGCCCGGCGGTCATCCGCCCGACCTTTCCACGGCCACCTCGGCCACAGCATCGACGATGGCCTGATAACCCGTGCAGCGGCAGTAGTTGCCCGACAGATGCTCGCGAATGTCCGCGCGTGAGGGCACCGGGTTCGTCGCCAGGATGTCCTGCGCCGTCAGCAGCATGCCGGCCGTGCAGAAGCCGCATTGCAGCGCATTCAGCCTGTGAAAGGCGGCCTGCAAATCGGCGATCTCACCTGATTGGCTCAACCCTTCGACAGTATCTACCGTCAGGCCATCGGCCTGAACGGCCAGCATCAGGCAGCCGCGCACGACCTGGCCGCCGACCCGAACCGAACAGGCTCCGCAGACGCCGTGTTCGCAGCCCGAATGCGTCCCGGTGAGCCCCAACCCACGCAGGAAATCCACCAGGCTCTGGCGCGGTTCGACTTCGGCCTCGATGGTCTCGCCGTTCAGGGTCATCGCGATCTTCATGACAGGCCCAGGTCCTTCAGGGCGCGGGCCAAGAGCACCCGTGCGTAGTGGCGCTTGACATCAGGCGACGCATTCTGGTCGCCTGTGACAAAGATGCCTGCCGTCGCCAGATCGGCGACAATTGCCGCGCCTTTCCCTTCCACCAGCGCCGCCTCTGCCCGGAGGGCCCGCACGGGCCGGTCAGAGAGCGCGAACCAGACGATGCGCGGCGCCGGACCGGCCATCATCGCCAGGCCCGTCATCGCATAGTCGCCCTTGCGCCGCGCCAGCTCGGCAAAGCCTGGCCGGGCGGGGCTGTCAGGGATCGGGATCACGATTGCCGTCAGCATCTCGCCCTCTGTCAGGGCAGTCTGGTAAGTGCCCCGGAAGAAATCGTCGGCCGCGACGGTCCGCGTGCCCCGGGGCCCGGCAACCTCCAGATTGGCCGACAGGGCAAGGGCGCAGGCTGGCATCTCGGCCGCTGGATCGGCCAGGGCAAGGCTGCCGCCGATGGTGCCCCGGTTGCGGATCGCCGGATGGGCCACATGCCCGACCGCCTGCACCAGAAGCGGCAGATACCGGCTGACGAGCGGGTCCGCAGCAATCTCGACATGGCGCGTCATCGCGCCGATGACGATCTGGTCGCCCTCGCGCCGGACGCCGCGCAGCGCCGCAATCCGGCTGATGTCGATCAGCAGGTCGGGCGAATCAAGCCGCAGGTTGAGCGTGGCCAGCAGGCTTTGGCCGCCGGCAAGGTAGCGGGCATCGCCCGCAGCGGCGTGGGCCGCCACGGCCTCGGCCACGGTCTCGGGGCGGACATAGTGAAAAGCGGGCGGCTTCATCCGGGGTCCCAGTTCTGTTGTCGCCACACTATCTATCGGTCGATCAATAACAATAGGGAACAGGGCCGGGCCGCAGCAGTCCGAGGGATCGCTTCCGTCATTTTGCGTCCGACCAACACGCTTGACAAATGTCCGGACATATGGCGGCGTCTGTTTCAGTTTCACCGTCTGCGTCGCTGCCAAGGCGCGGTCCTGAAAGACCCACATGACCCAGACCACGATACGCGTCATCGACACCCATACGCATTTCGTGCCGAAAAGCGCGCTTGGCCCGGCGGAACGGGGCGAGCTTTGGAACGGCATCCAGTTCGGCAGGAACGCGCGGGGCAAGATCACCTCGACCGTGGGTGCGGTGTCGCAGGAAATCCCCTGGCCCACGCCGATCGAAACGCCGCAGGCGCGGCTGGCGTCGATGACCACACGGCGAGTCGATGTCCACATGGTGTCGATCAGCCCGACCCTGTACTGGTATTCGGTCCCCCCGCAGGAGGCGCGCACATTCGCCCGCCTGTCCAACGACGACCTGGCCGACATGGTGGCCGGCGCGCCTGACCGGTTCATCGGGCTCGGCTATCTGCCCCTGCAGGACGTGGACGGAGCGATTGCCGAACTGGAACGCTGCGTCACAGTCCACCGCTTTCCGGGCGTGATGATCGGCACCAATGTCAACGGAACAGACTGGGACAGCGCATCCCTGCTCCCTCTGCTGGCAGCGGCCGAGGCTCTGGGCGCGGTGCTGTATTTCCACCCCGCCCGGGGCCGGGCTGACGGTTTTCTGACCCGCTACCATTTCGCCAACCTGATCGGCAATCCGCTGGAAACCGCCGTCGCACTTGGCTGTCTGATCTTTGGAGGTGTCTTTGACCGGCTGCCGGGGCTGAAGACCTGCTTTGCGCATGCGGGCGGATATGGTGTGCTGGGTATCGGACGGCTGGACCATGGCCACGAAGTCCGGCCCGAGGCGACAGGCATCGCCGCCCTGCCATCGGACTATGTCCGCGCCTGCTGGTTCGACACGATCACACACAGCGAAAGGGCGCTGCGTTACATCCTGGATGTGGCGGGGCCTGATCGGGTGGTGCTGGGCAGCGACTATCCCGCCGACATGGGAGAGCCGCGCCCGGTCGATTTCATTGACGCCTGCACCAGCCTGAGCACGGCCGAAAAGGCCGCGATCCTCGGTGGTACCGCGACAAGACTGTTCGGATTGCACCCGGCGCAGGACGCGCCCCTGACCCGGACCTGAAGGCCGCAAGGTCGACCCTTTCCGGCAACGACCGGCAGATCATTTTGGGAGGAGAGAGACGATGAGACTGCTCAAGACGACATCTTGCACCGCGCTGCTGGTCGGCGGCATGCTGGTGATCCAGGTCGACATGGCACTGGCGCAGGAGATGATGGCCCCGCTCGCCGACGGGTTCCCCAACCAGCCGATCGTGCTGATGGTGATCGA
>JBEIDZ010000134.1:0-7307 GCA_040383215.1 Paracoccaceae bacterium
CGCCCGCGCGGGCCGCCTCGGCCCAGGCATGTTCTCGCGCCGTATGGTTCAGCACCATGTCGATGCAGGTATCCATGCCGGCCGCGCGCAGGGCGCGGGTCAGGGCCTCGAAATCCTCCATGGTGCCCAGCCTGGGGTCGATGGCGCCGTAATCCATCACCGCATAGCCGCCGTCGGACGGCCCCGGGCGGGGCCGCAGGCAGGGCATCAGGTGGACATAGGTCACGCCAAGGTCGCGCAGATAGCCGACATGGGCGGGCAGGTCGGCCAGCCGGCCGGCAAAGCGGTCGGCATACAGGACGTAACCCACCTGGTCCTGCGACAGGAACCAGTCGGGGTCGATGTCGCGGACCAGGTCGAGCGCGCGCAGATCATCGGGGCGTCGCGCGGCATGGGCGGAAAGGAGTGCCCGCACCCGTTCCATCAGCGCGGGGATGTCGTGGGCTGTGCCGTAAAGCCGGGTCAGCGGGCCGATCAGGTCGCTTGCGCCGCGCTGCCAGCGCAGGTCGAAAAACCGGTCCGCTGCCATCGCGCCCTGATCCGCCATGCCTGCCCTCGCGCGGTGAAACGTCCCTGCACGGGCGGGCAGAAACCACAAGGCCGACAGGGGGGCAAGCTCAGGCCTGCCAGCGTCCCTCGAAATCCTCCGGGACAAGCAGGATGTCGCGGTCGACCGTCGTCACGTCGCGCCGGCCGCAGAGCGCCATGGTGATGTCCATCTCGCGCGCGATGACCTGCAGCGCGGTCGTGACGCCCTGTTCGCCCATCGCGCCCAGCCCGTGCAGATAGGCGCGCCCGATCATCGTCGCATCGGCGCCCAGCGCAAGCGCCTTGAGCACGTCCTGGCCCGAACGGATGCCGCTGTCGAGCCAGATCTCGGTCCGCCCCTTCACCGCCCGCACGATCGAGGGCAGGACCCGGATCGTGGACAGCGCGCCGTCCAGTTGACGGCCGCCGTGGTTCGACACGACAATCGCATCGGCCCCGATCTCGACTGCCTTTTTCGCATCTTCGGCATCGAGAATCCCTTTCAGGATAAAGGGTCCGCCCCATTTCTCTTTCAGTTTTGCAACCTTGTCCCAGTCAAGCCGCGGATCGAACTGTTCGTTCGTCCAGGACGAGAGCGAGGTGACGCTGGTCACCGATTTGGCATGGCCCACGATGTTGCGGAAAGTGCGCCGGTGCGTGCCCAGCATCTCGAGCCCCCACCCCCATTTCGTGGACAGGTCGATGATGTTGCGCAAGGTGGGCTTGGGCGGGGCGGAAAGTCCGTTCTTGAGGTCCTTGTGCCGTTGGCCAAGGATTTGCAGATCGAGCGTGAGCACCAGCGCCGAGACGCCGGCATTGCGCGCGCGGCGGATGATGTCGTCGGTGAAGTCCGCATCGCGCATCACGTAAAGCTGGAACCAGAAGGGGGCCTTCGTCGCGGCGGCCACATCCTCGATCGAACAGATCGACATGGTGGAAAGCGTGAAGGGCACCCCATATTTCAGCGCGGCGCGGGCGGCCTTGATCTCGCCATCCGCGCGCTGCATGCCGCACAGCCCCACGGGCGACAGGCCCACGGGCATCGCGACTTCCCGGCCCAGCATCTTCGACTTCAGCGTGCGGTCGGACATGTCGACGGCAACGCGCTGCCGGAAGCGGATCCTGTCGAAATCCGAGGTGTTCTCGCGGAAGGTCTGCTCGGTCCAGCTGCCCGATTCGCAATAGTCGTAGAACATCTTCGGCGTGCGCCGCCGGTGCAGGCGCTTGAGGTCGTCGATGCAGGTGATGACGGTCATGGATGCGGTCCCCGGGCTGACCTGCGGGTTCTAGCGGCACGAGACCTTTGCCGCAATCGGCCTTGCATCTGATACGATATCGAACTAAGTAGTGCGATATCGTATCAGATGGAGGTTGCAATGGCCCTGTCCCGTCGCAAGACCCTGGCCGTCCTCGGGGGTGGCGTGATCCTCGCAGCCACGGCGGGGGCCGGCTTTGTTGTCACCCGCAGGCCCGTGTCGGCTCTGGAACCCTGGAACCGTGCCGGACGATACGACGACGTCCGGATGATTGCGCTGAGCTGGGCGATCCTTGCGCCGAACCCGCATAACCGCCAGCCCTGGCTCGTCGACCTCTCGGTGCCCGATCAGGTCACGCTGCGCGTCGACCTCGACCGGCTCCTGCCGCATACCGACCCCTATTCGCGCCAGATCGTGATCGGGCTCGGCTGCTTTCTCGACCTCATGCGGATGGCGGCGGCGGAGGATGGCTACCGGCTCGACACGACTCTTTTCCCGGAAGGCTGGGACCCGGCGCGGCTGGACGACCGGGCGGTGGCGGTGGTGCGCTTCGTCGCCGACGCGGATGTCGCGCCCGACCCGCTTTTCGCGCAGTCCGCGCTGCGGCGAACCTTGAAGGACCCCTTCGACCTGTCCCGCCCGGTCGCGGCCGATGCGGTCGCGGCACTCGCCGCCGCCGTCACGGCGGGGTCGCAGGCGGGCGGATCGGTCGATCCGGCCGATATCGCGGCCTTTCGCGACCTGACGCGCCGCGCGCTGATGATCGAGATCGAGACGCCCCATACCTACAAGGAAAGCGTGGACCTCTTCCGTATCGGCCGGGCAGAGGTCGAGGCGAACCCCGACGGCATCGACTTCTCTGGCCCGATGTTCGAGGCGATGGCGCTGACCGGCCTGATGTCGCGCGAGGCCGCACTCGACCCGTCCTCAACGGTCTATTCCGCGGGGATCGGCGCCGTGCTCGAGAATGCCGAAACCGCGATGGGCCATGTCTGGCTGATCACGCAAGGCAATACGCGCGAAGACCAGATCATGGCGGGGCGCGACTGGCTGCGAATGCATCTTGCCGCAACCGCGCTGGACCTCGGCATCCAGCCGCTGAGCCAGGCCTTGCAGGAATACCCCGAAATGGCGGGGCCCTATGACGAGATTCACCAGCGGCTGGCACCCGGTGGCGAAGTCGTGCAAATGTTCGCGCGTGTGGGCTACGGGGCCCGGCCTTCGCCGTCCCCCCGCTGGCCCATCGAGGCGAAGGTGGTGAATGGCGCCTGAGGAAACGGGTCTGTATTTCACGCTCTTCAACGAGATCGGGATCATCGGGCAGCTGAGCCGGACGCTGCTGGAGGCGCGGCTGCCCGAAGGCCTTCTTGCGCCCCATTTCACGGTGCTGAACCACCTGATCCGGATGGGTGACGGGCGCACGCCGCTTGACCTTGCGCGCGCCTTTCAGGTGCCCAAGACTTCGCTCACCCATACGCTCGCGGGGCTGGAACGGCGCGGGCTTGTCGCGCTGCAGCCCAACCCTGGTGACGGGCGGTCCAAGCAGGTCTGGATCACCGCCGAGGGACGCGCCTTGCGCGACAGCGTCATCGCAGCGATGGAACCGGCCATCGCCGCCATCGCGCCGGGCTTCCCTCCAGACCGTGTCGAGGCGATCCTGCCCGCGCTGACCGCGCTGCGCCGCATTCTCGACGCGCAGCGCGACGCGCCCGGGGGCTGAGACCGCTCAGGCGGAATGGGCGCCGGCGGCGAGGCTCCGGACGAAGGCCAGCACCTCGGCCGGGGATTTGCCGGCGCCGATCTCGGCCACGATGGCCGACCCCACGACACAGCCATCGGCGACTGCGGCGATGGTGCGCGCCGCTTCGGGCGTGCGGATGCCGAAGCCGACGACCACGGGCAGATCGGTCGCGGCCTTGATCCGCGCCACCTCGGGGCCGACATCGCCGGCCTGCGCGGCCGCAGCCCCGGTGATCCCGGTGATCGAGACGTAGTAGACAAAGCCCGAGGTGTTCTGCAGCACGCGGGGCAGGCGGCGGTCATCTGTCGTCGGCGTGGCCAGGCGGATGAAGTTCAGACCTGCGGCCTGGGCTGGCAGGCAAAGCTCGGAATCTTCCTCGGGCGGGAGGTCGACGATGATCAACCCGTCGATGCCGGCTGCCCGCGCCTCGGCCAGGAACCGGTCGACGCCGCGCGAATAGATTGGATTGTAATATCCCATCAGCACCACCGGCGTGGTCTGGTCCTGAGCGCGCAGGTCGCGCACGATCTGCAGCGTCCGCTCCAGAGTCTGGCCGCCCGCCAGCGCACGCTGGCCGGCCAGCTGGATCGTCGGACCGTCCGCCATCGGATCGGTGAAGGGCAGCCCCAGTTCGATGATGTCGACGCCAGCCGCCGGCAGGCCCAGCACGATCTCGCGCGAGGTCGCGTGATCGGGGTCGCCGGCCATGACATAGGCGACAAAGGCCTTTTTTCCGTCCGCCCGGAGGCGGGCAAAGGTGTCGTCGATCCGCGTCATGGTCGTCCCCCGTCCCGGTCTGGCGCGGGTGTGCGCCAAGGGCGGGGGAAAATCAATGCCCGGCCTCATGCGGACGGGCCGGCTTGCGCGGCGGGCAGGCAGGCCCTAAGAGCGCCGGGACGCTGACCGGGGATCGGGCATGGGCTTTCGCATGGGCATCGTCGGCCTGCCGAACGTGGGCAAGTCGACGCTTTTCAACGCGCTGACGCGGACCGCCGCCGCGCAGGCGGCGAATTTTCCCTTCTGCACGATCGAGCCCAACGTCGGCGATGTCGCCGTGCCCGACGCCCGGCTTGAAACGCTGGCCGCCATCGCGAAATCGCGGCAGGTGATCCCGGCGCGGATGACCTTTGTCGACATCGCGGGGCTGGTGAAGGGCGCGTCAAAGGGCGAGGGGCTGGGCAACCAGTTCCTGGCCAATATCCGCGAAGTCGACGCCCTCGCCCATGTCCTGCGCGGTTTCGCGGATGGCGACATCACCCATGTCGAAGGCCGCGTGGACCCGGTCGCCGATGCCGCCACGATCGAGACCGAACTGATGCTGGCCGATCTCGATTCGGTCGAACGGCGGCTTGCCAACCTTTCTCGCAAGATCAAGGGCGGCGACAAGGACGCGCTCGACCAGCAGCGCCTGCTTGAGGCCGCGCGCGAGGCGCTGGCGGCCGGTCGGCCCGCGCGCAGCGTCAGGGTGGCCGAGGAGGACCGGCGGACCTGGCGGCTCTTGCAGCTCCTGACCGCCAAGCCCGTGCTCTATGTCTGCAATGTGGACGAAGCCTCGGCCGCGGCGGGAAATGCCTTTTCCGCCCGGGTGGCCGCGATGGCGGCGGCCGAGGGCAATGCCCATGTCGTCATCTCGGCCAGGATCGAGGAGGAGATTGCCCAGCTCGACCCCGAAGAACAGGCGCTGTTCCTCTCAGAGATGGGGCTGACCGAGGCGGGGCTCGACCGGCTGATCCGCGCGGGCTATGCGCTCCTGCATCTGCAGACCTTCTTCACTGTGGGGCCCAAGGAAGCGCGGGCCTGGACCATCGCGCAAGGCACGCTCGCCCCCCAGGCGGCCGGCGTGATCCATGGCGATTTCGAACGCGGTTTCATCCGTGCCGAGACCATCGCCTATGAGGATTACGTCGCCCTCGGTGGTGAGGCCGCAGCGCGCGACGCGGGCAAGCTGCGGGCCGAGGGCAAGACCTATGTCGTCCGCGACGGCGACGTGATGCATTTCCTCTTCAACACCTGAACGACGGCCGGCCCGCTACTGGTCGAGCACCGGAACGATCACCTGGGCCGCGTTCTGCACCGTCAGGACTGCCCCTTCGACCAGCCCGACGCGGGCGCGGTCGTCGATCGTATAGAAGGCGTCCATGTCCTTGATCCGGTTGATGATCCGGACAAGTTCGGGCGAGGTCGCGGCAGCGAAATGGCCGGTGCCTTCGGTATAGTTCGTGATGTCGATCAGCGTGACGTCGAGATCGCCAAGCGGGGTGGGATCGGAGAGGTTGCCAAGCCGCTTGCCATCCCCCGACAGCCGGGCGGAGAGGCCGAGCGCGCGGTCGTCCTGCGCGGTGAAGATGAGGAAGGGATCGGGCAGGTTCTTGATCGCGCGGGCCTGGCCGATGAAGACGTCGACATCGATATCGGGCGAAAGAAGCACGACTGCATCGACGATCCGGGGCAGTCCGGCCTGGTCGCGCAGCGCCATCTGGCGCAGCGTCTCCATCGTCAGATAGGATCCCATCGAATGCGCAACCAGCGTAATGCGTGTCGCGCCTGCGGCTGCGACGTCGCGTATGGCCTCTTCCAGCCCGTCGCGGGCAAAGAGCGCGGAATCCCGGTCGTAGAGATAACCCGTGGCCGCGGCGGCCGAAGGCCAGGAATAATGCACAACCGTACCCTCGATCTCGAGGTCGTGGCTGATCTGGGCGAGCCGGTAGAGACCTTCCGCAAAGTTGGTGTTGAAGCCGTGCACGAAGATGACGGCGGCACCCGGAGCCGCCCTGTTGTTGCGCAGGTCGCGGCCGAGTGCGGTGCGGAAAGTACGGGCATCGGGAAACTCCGCCGCTCCCGTGGTCACGAAGTCGCGCGCGGCGTCGGGTTCTGCATCGGACGGGGGCCAGTTGATCTCGCCCACGACACGGTTGGGCGGGATCGAGACGTCATAGCGGGAATAGCTCTCGTTGAGCGTGCGATCCTCGCCGGGCGTGCGGGTCAGGTCGTCCTTAGCGCGCGATGTGACGACGTAGATCGTCTCGGTCGCCGCGCCGCCGGTGGCACCGGGACGAATGGCAAGCGTCCCGCGCGGCGCGCAGGCGGTCGCAGCGAACAGCACGATCAGAAGCGAGAGGCGGAGGATTGCGTGCATGATGGTCACCCTTAGGCGGGATGACCATGCCATGCCCCGCGCCGCGCCGCCAGAGGCCCCGCGGGTCAGGCGGCAGCGCGGCGGCCCAGAACGGCTGCCATTGTCTCGCCCATGGCCGAAGGGTTCGGCGCCACGGTGATGCCGGCGGCCGACAGGATTTCCACCTTTTCCTGCGCGCTTTCGCCAAAGGCCGAGATGATCGCGCCGGCATGGCCCATCTTGCGCCCCTTGGGCGCCGAAAGGCCGGCGATATAGGCCACCACGGGTTTGGTCATGTGGTCGCGGGCAAAGGCGGCGGCCTCGGCCTCCTGCGGGCCGCCGATCTCTCCGATCATCATCACCGCGTCAGTCTCGGGATCGGCCTCGAAAAGTTCGAGGATGTCGCGGAAGGACGACCCGTTGATCGGGTCGCCGCCGATCCCGACCGAGGTGGAGACGCCGATCCCCAGCGCCTTCATCTGGCTGGCCGCCTCGTAGCCGAGCGTGCCGGAGCGGCCGACGATCCCGACGCGGCCGGGCATGTAGATATGCGGCGGCATGATGCCCATGAAGCCCTGTCCGGGCGAGATCACGCCCGCGCAGTTCGGACCGATCAGCCGCATCTTGCGCGATTCGGGGTAGCGGCGCAGGAACCGCTTGACCTTCA